>JBAVVF010000612.1:0-2406 GCA_049697155.1 Anaerolineales bacterium | reverse complement strand
AGGTTGCCGTGGCTATCAACAACGCCCATCTCTACGAGCTTATTCGTGACCAGGCCGAGCGGCTGGGAAGCATGCTGCGCCGCGAACAGGAGGACGCCAGCCGTTCACAGGCTATTCTCGAAGCCGTGGCGGATGGCGTGCTGGTCACGGGCGCCAACAACCGCATTTCCTTCCTCAACCAGTCCGCGGCCCAGATCCTCGATCTCGAAGCCAGCCGCGTGATCGGCCACTCCCTGGAGGTCTTCGGGGGCTTGTTTGGCAAATCGGCCGGCGCGTGGATGGAGACCATCCGCAACTGGTCCGAGGGTCCGATTGCCTACGAACCCGGGGATACCTTCGCCGAGCAGCTGGATCTGGAGAACGGGCGGGTCGTGCTGGTCCATCTCGCACCCGTCATTTTGCTGAATGATTTCCTGGGAACCGTGTCCATCTTCCGCGATATTACGCATGAGGTCGAAGTGGACAGGCTGAAGTCCGAGTTTGTTGCGACGGTCAGCCATGAGCTGCGCACACCGATGACGTCCATTCGCGGGTATGTCGACGTCCTGCTGATGGGCGCGGCCGGCGCGGTGAACGAGAATCAGGCGCACTTCCTGAACATCGTCAAGAACAATACGGAGCGGCTCAACATCCTGGTCAATGATCTGCTCGACATCTCCCGGATCGAATCCGGGCGCGTGACCCTGTCGCCGCAGGCGCTCGACCTGCGCGAAGTCGCCGAGGATGTCATCGAGGATGTGTTGCGCCGTTCGCAGGAAGAAAACAAACCGATCGCACTTTCCCTGGATGCGCCCACCAAACTGCCTCACGTGTTTGGCGATTCGGAACGTGTGCGCCAGGTCCTCGGAAATCTGGTCGACAATGCTTACCACTACACTCCCGAAAACGGGACGATTACCGTGCATATTCATTCCAATAACGGTGAACATGAGGTGCAGGTGGATGTGCAGGATAACGGGGTGGGGATTCCGATGGAGGATCAGAACCGGGTATTCGAGCGCTTCTATCGCGGCGAGCATCCGCTGGTGCTGGCCACGCCGGGTACCGGATTGGGGCTTTCCATCGTTAAACAAATCGTGGAAATGCATAAAGGCCGCATCTGGATGAAGAGCTCGGGTGTGCCAGGCGACGGCAGTATTTTCTCGTTTACGCTGCCCGTCTACGAACAACAATGAGGACTCAATGGCAAGGATTTTGATTGCAGAAGATGAACGTGATATTCGGGATTTGGTTGCCTTTACCCTGCGGTTTGCCGGGCACGAGGTCTTCACGGCCACCAACGGGGAGGAGGCGGTCCAGATGGCGCCGCAGGTCAACCCCGACCTTGTCCTCATGGATGTTCGCATGCCGCGCATGACAGGTTACGAAGCCTGCAGGGCGATGAAAACAAACCCGGACCTCCGGGATATCCCGGTTGTCTTTCTGTCCGCCAAAGGCCAGGAGAGTGAGATCCAGCAGGGCCTGGAGGCAGGTGCGGAGGAATATCTGCTCAAGCCCTTTGCGCCCGACCAGTTGACGAATCGTGTGAAAGCTATTCTTACGAAATTTGGGAAGTAACTTTGAGCGCTATTCTTCTCGAAGGCTCCATTGTTCATTACGAAGTGCTGGGACGCGGCCGTCCGGTCATCTTTCTGCATGGCTGGGTCGGCTCCTGGAGGTATTGGATCACCTCCATGCAGGTCACCTCGACCTCCTACCGCGCCTATGCGCTCGATCTATGGGGCTTTGGGGATACGGCTCATAACATTCTGAACTACTCCCTGGAGCAACAGGCGACCCTGATTGACCGTTTCCTCAACGAAATGGGAATTGGCAAGATTGCCCTGGTCGGTCACGGCCTGGGGGCATTGGTCGGCATGACCTTTGCGACGCGCTTCCCTCAAAGTGTGGATCGCGTCATGGCGGTCAGTTGTCCTCTGAACTATGACTCGGTCAATGCCCGCTTGCGGACGGCTTCGCCCTCCGATCTGACCGATTGGCTCTCCAGCCGCAGCCCCGAAGCGACCACGGCCCTGTCAGATTTCGCCAAAACGGATACTCAGGCGATTACCGCTTCAATGGTCGGTCTGCAGGCGGACAATCTCTTTGGCAATTTCCGGACCTTGAATATCCCCTGCCTGCTGGTCTACGGGGATAAGGATCAGGCGATCACCACTCCGCAGGAGGAATTCTCCCTCTCCACGATGACCCACCAGATCGAGCTGGAAGGCTCGGGGCATTTCCCGATGATCGACGAGACGATCAGATTCAACCGCCTGCTGACGGACTTCCTGGCGCTTGATTCAGGGTTGAGTCCACGTGAGCTGCAGATGAAAGATGAATGGCGCCGCCGCGTCCGCTGATGCTCGTGCCGCCGTCCCCGGTGTGGACAAAAGGTTCTTCGCCACAGATTGCTCGGTGCTAATC
>JBAVVF010000611.1:0-2331 GCA_049697155.1 Anaerolineales bacterium | reverse complement strand
GCTCAAAGCTGGATATGTGGAATCCGGGAAGCTCTTTCCAACGGAAGCAGGCACGCCACAAGGTGGCCCTGCTTCGCCAACGTTAGCGAACATCGCGCTGGATGGATTGGAAGCGGTGCTGGCCGATAGATTTGGTCGGACAGCAAGAAGCAACAATCGGTACCGCGTGCGAGTCGTGAGATATGCGGATGACTTCATCATAACCGGCAGCTCGAAAGAGCTGTTGGAGGAACAAGTCAAACCGTGCGTCGAGGCATTCCTCGCCGAGCGGGGTCTTCAGCTCTCACCAGAGAAGACCAAAATAACGCATATGTCAGAGGGCTTCGACTTTCTCGGACAGAATGTACGAAAATACGGCGGTACGCTTCTAATCAAACCGTCGGCCAAGAACGTGAAAACGTTCTTGGACAAAGTCCGCGAGACAATCAGGGTTAACCGCTCAGCGAAGCAGGAAACCCTGATCGAGTTGCTCAACCCCATGATCCGGGGCTGGGATAACTACCACCGACACGTCGTCGCGAAGAGGACGTATAAGATGGTGGATAGCCACATTTGGCGAGCACTTTGGCGCTGGGCGCGGCGCAGACACCCTAACAAGTCGTGCAAATGGGTTCGGCAGAAATACTTCCGGACTCTGGGTCAACGGCACTGGTCGTTTGCTACCCAAACCCGAAGGGACAACGGCGAGCCGAGGATGCTGGCGCTACGTTTAGCATCAGATACTCGGATCGTCCGACACGTCGGAGTTAAATCGGACGCTAACCCTTTCGATCCGGCTTGGGACTCTTACTTCGCGCAGCGTAAAAGTGCGCGGATGTTGGAGCGGCTGCAGGACCGCGGCTTCCCAAAACGACTCTGGCAGCAGCAAGAAGGCAAATGCCCAGGATGCGGTCAACTCATCGGCGAAGAAGATCGGTGGGTGATTCAACCCGTCATACCATTCAAAGACGGTGGTGCCCGCTCAGCCACCAACTTGAAACTGCTGCACCCTTCCTGTCAACGTCCATTCCGTATCGCAAGCGGGGAACTCTCCGCGAGCGATCACCGAGTACCGGTACCTTGAAAGAAGCGCTTACTCCATGCTTGAGCCGGATGCGGGGCCAACTCGCACGTCCGGTTCTTAGAGGGGCGCGGGCCAGCAATGGCTCGCGACCACTCGACCAGATCCGCAACTTCTCCGAGAACACCCGGCAGACACATACACAGGCCGAATGTAAGGCTGCACGCTCCAACCGTGATCCAGAACAGACGAAATCGCTTGGCGTGCGGGGGCGTCCATGTAAGGTAATCAGTGCTAACTCCATGACCGCGGAAGCAAGGGGCGGTGAGTTCGGCCTCAAAGCGCTTTGACGCGTGACGTCATCAAGGGTAGCTTCTGGGGTCCGATCACATGGACGTGCATATGCGGCGATCCCGCTCATTGACTCATCTGGTAACTGCAGATCACGGTTGCCTAAAAGGAAACGCAAGGCATCGTAGCCGCCCAATTCGCCAATCTAAGGCTACCGGGCGCGTTGCGTTCCGATGCACGTCGCGCACCGACGAGAGAATGGCGTGAAGTTAAGCACGACCATTCGGATGGCCATCCGAAGTCTTCAGCGTGCACCAACTCGATCCGCGCTAACTACTCTAGGTATTGTTGTAGGTGTGGCGGCGGTAGTTACGACCGTCAGTATAGGTGAAGGAGCCAGCACAAAAATCCAAGAAGCGTTGGCAAAGCCTGACTCTCGAAACATTTTTCTCGGAGCCGCTCCCCTACCTTCCCGCGGTAGCAACATCGGCTCGAAGCTTTCGCCTATCGACAGCATACAGCCAGAAGATTACTACGCCCTTGCCGACAAGGTGGACAGTGTCTCCGCCATCAGCCCAAAGATCTACCTACCAAACGTAAGCGTCAAGGCGAACGGGAGAGCTACAACTGCAGCGCTGGAAGGAATGGACATCGACGGCTTTATCACGTCGCCGCGCCAGTTGATAAAGGGCGCGCTGTTCAACCAAATAGAGGTGAGACGCGCAAGTAACGTTTGCGTAATAAGCATGTCACTTGCCGAACTGCTCTATACGTCAAAATGGCGCACAGATCGGTCCATACGCATCAACGGCAGTCCATTTAAGGTGATCGGAGTTGTCGACGAAGTGCCGAATGTTAACCCGATGTTTAGATCCGCAGATCTGCATCTCTACATTCCCTTCAGTAGCCTCTTGCGCAGGGTTGACCCCACCGCTTCAATTGGTATTGTCTTACAAGCAAGTTCCATCGAAGCCGTAAGTAGGGTTCAGCAGAGCGTTAACGATTTGATGGAAGAGCGGCGAAGCGGAAGAAATGCCAAC
>JBAVVF010000610.1:0-2371 GCA_049697155.1 Anaerolineales bacterium | reverse complement strand
GCCAAAGACAACCGGGCGGGAACGTTTCGGCGTCCAGATGGGCAAAGAGATCTGGCAGGAGTCCACGCGCGAAGGACTCTCGGCAGCGGATATCCTGGCAACCCTGACGGCCTTTACCGCGGAAAGTATTGCGCGCGCCTATCGTGATTTCCTGCCTGTCTTTCCGGATGAAGTCATCGTTTCGGGCGGCGGGGCATATAATCCAACGTTGAGAGCGATGCTGGCCGAGCGGCTCGCGCCGGCCCGCCTGCTGACCTCCGATGAGATGGGCATCCCGGCCGACGCCAAGGAGGCAATTGCCTTTGCCATCCTGGCGTACGAGACCTGGCACAAGCGTCCGGGCAACCTGCCGGCCGCGACCGGGGCCAAGCATCCGGTCATCCTGGGAACAATTACCTTTTAGGAACTCGTTATGCAAAGTCTGACAGAACAAGCGAACCCATTCACGGAAGATATCGACATGGTTCCCACCATCGAGATGGTGCGTCTGATCAACCAGGAGGACGCGCGCGTCGCGGCCGCGGTCGCGGTGGAGCTCGAGAACATCGCGCGTGCCATCGACGCCATCGCCGGGCGGATGCAGCGCGGCGGACGGCTGATCTACATCGGCGCGGGGACCTCGGGACGGCTGGGCGTGCTGGATGCCTCCGAGTGTCCGCCCACCTTCAGCACTTCGCCCGAACTGGTCGTGGCATTGATCGCCGGCGGGAAGCGCGCCATCACCGAGTCCGTCGAGGGTGCGGAAGACGAGTACAATCTGGGCGCACAACAAATGGCTGAACTAAAAGTGACACCCAACGATTCGGTGGTGGGGGTGGCGGCCAGCGGCGGGACACCCTACGTGCTGGGCGGCATCGACGAGGCGCGCAGGTGCGGCGCGCTGACCATCAGCCTGGCCTGCAACCGCCCGTCGAAGCTGGAAGAGGTGGTCGACATCGGGATCGCGCCGCTGGTGGGACCGGAGGTCATCGCCGGCTCGACCCGTCTGAAAGCCGGCACGGCTCAGAAGCTGGTATTGAACATGCTTTCGACCGGTGTTATGATCAGGCTGGGCAAGACCTTCGGGAATCTCATGGTTGACGTTCAGACAACGAACAGCAAACTGCGCGATCGGGCCCGTCACATTGTGGCGCAGGCCTGCAACATCAGTGCCGAAAGAGCGGCCCAAATCCTGGAGGACTGTAACGGGGAGGTCAAGGCCGCGATCGTGTCGGAATTGGCGGGAGTCTCGGCCGGGCAGGCCCGTGAATTATTGAAACAATCGGGGGGCCTGGTGCGCAAGGCATTGTCACTTCAGCGGGGGGAGCATCCGTGAAGCGGCGGGTGGTGGTAGGGGTGGATGGGGGCGGAACAAAAACACTTGCACTGGCAGCCGAAATCGATGGGGAGTGGAAGGGACGAGGCGGGGCTGGGCCATCCAATCCGCATGCAGTCGGTTTTGAACCGGCCTGCCTGGAGATCGAAGCGGCCATTGCAAAGGCTTTGGAGGATAACGAATTGGCGGCCCTGTGCCTGGGGCTGGCGGGAGCCGGACGACCGGAGGATGTGGGACAGTTTACGGACTGGGTACGTGCAAAGTATCCCGGCGTGCCGCTCAGGGTCGGCAGCGATGTCGAGATCCTGCTGGCGGCCGGGGCCCCGACGGGTCCGGCGCTGGCGCTGATCTGCGGGACCGGCTCGATCGTCTACGGGCGCAGCACACAGGGAGAGTTGATCCGGGCCGGCGGCTGGGGCTATCTGTTCGGCGATGATGGCAGCGGGTTTGCCATCGGTGCGGCCGCGCTCAGGGTGATCATGGAGGCCTTCGACCGGCGCGGCCCTCCGACACTCCTGACCTGGCTGATCCTGTCGCGGCGCGGACTAAAGAGTCCGCCGGACCTGGTGCAAAGTATCTACGGAGCCGCGTCCCCGCGCACGGAGATTGCCAGCCTGGCCGAACTGGTCGAGCTGGCCGCCGCACAGAGGGATGCACCCTCCATCTCCATCCTGAATGAGGCCGCCTTCGAGCTGGCGGAAATCGTACGGGCCGTTTACTTTCGATTGGGGAGCTTTTCCATGCCCCTGATCCTGAGCGGCGGGGTCATCCTGCACAGTGCCAATCTGCGGTCTGCCTTCCGACGGGCCTGCGAGCAGCTCGCCCTAACCTTCCCCGAAACGATCGAAGTCCCCGAGCCGGCCGCGGGGGCACTGATGATCGCTCGAAGATTGGTCTGATGATCCCATCTTCTGATTTAAGCCATGGCTGCAAACATACCTTCCCCAGTCATGATTTGCCAATGATTACCTGATGACGAAAAAGAAGACAGTCCGTGCCAGAGGCACGGACTGTCTCAGGAAATTTCTGTCATTGCGAGTCTTCGAGATGCAATCT
>JBAVVF010000609.1:0-1686 GCA_049697155.1 Anaerolineales bacterium | reverse complement strand
GCTGGTACACTTCGAGGATCGCGTTCAAATCATCTTGAACAACGGGTCGGATTTCGTAGTGTTGTTCTTCGTCAGCGTCCAAAAACAGATCCTTTCGCTATTTATTCCATACCTCGTTGAAGGGATGCGGCAGTAGGTCCTTCAATTTGACAACCTTGTTTTCACCCAGGATCACATCCGTATACTCGAGGTTGGACTCGTCGATCTCATACATCAGCTCTCTGCACCTCCCGCAGGGTGGCAGCACGGTATTCTCGCCCCAGACCGCAACGATCTTCGCAATCCTGCTTTCACCGGCCGTGATCATGGCCGCGATGGCGCTGTGCTCGGCACAGAACCCGATGCCGCTGCTGATATCGATGCAAACGCCCAGGTAGAGGTTGCCTGCGGAGCTGAGCAAAGCGCAGGCGACGTCTCCGGCGCTGTTCCCGAGGAACAACTCCCTGGGTTTGAGAACCGTTTTCGCTTTTTGGATCATTTCAATGTTTGACAGCTCACTCATATTTCTCCATCCTTCCATCGGCAAACAGAACAATCAGACCCTGATCAGCACCATTCTACATATTTCGATGGACTCGATACAGTGATTAAAGTAACATTCCCCATATAATAGGAGGACATATCGAACAATCACAACGAGGCAAAAGGCAGTCAGTAATGATGATTTCCAAAAAGATCAAGGGTGCGATTCAGTTGATTCGGCCAGAGCTGCCGCTGGCAGCCGGCGTTTGCGTGGTTCTGGGAGAAATCCTGGCGCTGGGCAGGTTGCCGCCCCTGCGCGAGTTGTTGCTGGGATTTACCTGTGGTTTCTTTCTATCAGGTTCGGCGCTGACGTTGAACGATTATTTCGATATCGAAGTAGACAGGGTCAATGCCCCGCAGCGTCCAATCCCGGCCGGGCTTTTGACTGGCCGCGACGCCCTCCTGCTGACCGCGCTCGTCGCCCTGCTCGGTCTCAGCGCAGCATTTTTGCTGGATCCGCTGGCATTCACGGTCGGCGTGATCTTTTGGGTGATCGGTGTTCTTTATAACTGGAGATATAAGGCGTATGGCTTATGGGGCAACTTAATGGTGGCTGCCTCCGTGGGCGTCACATTTATTCTGGGTGGAATTGCCGTCGGGCAGCCGCTGAATAAAATCGTCTGGTTCTTTGGTTTGATCGCTTTTTTGATCGACCTGGCGGAGGAAATCGCGGGCGATGCAATGGACATACAGGGCGACAGAAAACGGGACTCAAAGTCCATTGCGATCGTCCTGGGAAGGGAGGCGGCTCTGCGCATCACAGCCTCCCTGTTCATCGTGGTAGTCCTTCTCAGTTATGCTCCCTTTGTGTTCGGCTGGCTCGGAGTGCTCTACGTGCTCATGGTCTGTGCCCTTAGTCCTGTGGTGGTGCTTTTTACGATCAGGCTTCTCGGGAGTCGAACGCCCGAGGAAGGCCGGGCTGCAATGCGCGGCATCTATCTGAGTATATTGCTGGGAATGCTCGTTTTTATTGCAGCTCAGCTTCTTCGTTAAGCAGGGCTGTTCAACCACCTGACCACACTGTCCATTCGGACAGTGAAGACTCTCCCGTCGGCAGGGGAATTTTCTATTCAACCCAACTATCATCCAGGCCGAATTATCGGCGAAGACAGGTACTCGCAGGGCAGCATTGAGGCAAAATATGACACTCATCATTTCTCAACT
>JBAVVF010000608.1:0-2131 GCA_049697155.1 Anaerolineales bacterium | reverse complement strand
TCCGGACATCGCCTTACCAATGATCGTCACATCCGGGTGGACGTCCTCATGCTGCCCGGCAAAGAGTTTCCCGGTCCGGCCGAGACCTGTCTGGATTTCATCCAGCATCAGCAGGACATTGTTCTTTTTGCAGGTCTGGGCGACCTTCTTGAGATATCCCTTGGGCGGGATGATGACTCCGCCTTCGCCCTGGATGGGCTCGAGCAGGACGGCCGCGGTATTGGGCGTAATCGCCTTTTCGATGGCCGCCGCGTCGCCGTAGGGCACGCTGACGAACCCCGGCGTGAACGGGCCAAAGTCATCCCGGTACGACGGCTCCGTGGAGAACGTCACGATGGATATCGTCCGCCCGTGGAAGTTGCCCTGTGCGGTGATGATCTCCGCCTGATGGCGCGGCACGCCTTTGACCCGGTAGGCCCACTTGCGCGCAAGCTTGAGCGCGGTCTCGACGGCCTCTGCCCCGCTGTTCATGGGCAGGGACATTTCATAGCCGGTCATCTCGGAGAGCTCCTTGTACAGGAGCGGCAGCTGGTCATTGCGGAAGGCGCGCGAGGTCAGCGTGACCTTCTTCGCCTGAGCCAGCATGGCCTCCAGGATTTGGGGGTGGACATGTCCCTGGTTGACCGCCGAATAAGCGGAGAGGCAATCGAGATAGCGCTTGCCGTCCACGTCATAGACCCAGACCCCCTCCCCCCGCTCGATCACCACATCCAGCGGATGATAATTATGTGCGCCGTATTCTTCCTCGATAGCGATAAAATCTTTTGTATTCATGAATTCACCTTTTTCACCACAAAGGACGCAAAGTCCCACAAAGGGGCTTCACTCCTTCCTTTGTGACCTTAGTGTCCTTCGTGGTTAAGAAGTCTTAACCCACACCAAACAAACGGGCCAAAATCGCCTTCTGCGCGTGCAGACGGTTATGGGCCTGCGGGAAGATCACCGAATGGGGGCCATCCGCGACCTCATCGGTCAATTCGTGGTTGCGATGGGCGGGCAGGCAGTGCATGACGATCGCATCCTTGTCCGCTTCCCCGACCAGCTTTGCATTGACCTGATAGGGTGGGAAAACTTTCTCGCGCCTGGCAGTCTCCTCCTCCTGGCCCATCGAGGTCCAGGTATCGGTATAGATTACGTGCGCGCCTTTCACAGCTTCGTGCGGGTCACGGATGAAGGTCAGTTTGCTGCCGGTTTCTTTGGCAATGCCCCTGGCGACCTCGATCGATTTGGGGGTGAGATCATAGCCTTCGGGACTGGCGAGCGTGAAGTTCCAGCCCAGCTTCGCGCTGACGTGCATGAGCGAGACAGCCACGTTGTTGCCGTCGCCCACAAACGTCACGTTCAAGCCTTTGGCTTTGCCAAACTTTTCCTGGATGGTGAGCGCGTCCGCCATGCCCTGGCAGGGATGGTTGTAATCGCTCAGGCCGTTGACAACAGGGATGTCTGACCACTTCGCGAGTTCCAGCACGTGGGCGTGCTCGAAGACGCGTGCCATCAGGGCATGGACATAGCCCGAAAGCACGCGGGCGATATCGCTGATGGCTTCGCGCTTGCCCAGGCCGATCTCGTTCGGCGAGAGGTAGAGGGCATCGCCGCCGCAGTGACGCATGGCCATGTCGAACGAGACGCGCGTCCGCAGACTGGGCTTCTGGAAGATCATACCCAGAACTTTGCCCTTGAAATAGGGCGGGTTGCCTTTCTTGAAATATTCCTATTTAAGTTTGATGGCTAAGTCGAGCAGGTCCTGCACTTACCCCGAAGATAGATCTGAGATGGCGAGAAAATGTTTCATGCAAACTCCTCTAGATGGGTAGGGACGCGGATTTCCGTTAAGTTTTCGGAAAAACGACCACATTTGGATCGATGTGGGCCGCCCCTGCATTTTTAAGGATTGATCCAGGATCAACGGGGAAATTATATCGTGATTGATAAAAAATGCCCCCTTCCAGGCATCACAGGTTCGGTGTGACATCCGTCAAGGGGTAGATGCTTGCCGCGAATTACACGAATTGGCACGAATTAATAAACCCATTCGTGTAAATTCACGACGGGAAGCAGTTCCGGAGGAGCATTTCACCCAAAAGTCTAAAGGCTCACCACGGAAACACCTACCTGCCCTGATTTCGAATTG
>JBAVVF010000607.1:0-6290 GCA_049697155.1 Anaerolineales bacterium | reverse complement strand
GTAGCAAAGATGTACACAGGATCAACACGCCGGAGATGATCAGATTTTTTTTCATGTCAAGCCTCGCCTACCGTCACGGTTTCGCCCTCCACGCTGACGGCGATCTGCTCGAGCGGGATCGGCGGAGGTCCAGCCAATACTTCGCCGAACTCGTCGAAGCGCCCGCTGTGACACGGACAGTAGAATTCTTTCTTATCGCCCTGCCATTCCACGGTGCAGCCGAGATGCGTGCAGATCAGCGAAAAGGCCCGCAGGCTTTCGCGCGTCCGCACCACGAGCACGGGAACTCCGCCGTAAGTGATGGACTTTGTCCCGCCGACCGGCAGGTCGTTCAGCGGGAAGGAGACAGGCTGGGCTTCCTGGGTTGTGTCTGCATCGGGGAACAACCGCGACTGCAGCCAGGTCCCCAGCCAGGCCGCGCCCACCGTTGTAAGTCCCAGTTGGATGAATCGGCGGCGGGATACGAAAGCAGAGGGTCTTGGAGAATTGGTGTTCGTCATGTTTCAATCATTTCAGTACCGCGACATTCATGTCGCTTTGCATGGACATGCGACATGAATGTCGCTCTACTATTTACGGCACGATCTCATTGGCACCGACAAAACTATGGCAATTGTTGCAGGACGTTTCGGGGTCATGACACTGCAGGCAATCCGCCTGCAGCAGGTCGCCGCGGTTGACAATGTCCGGGTGATGGCTCTGCCACCACTCGAGCGGACTGTGATATTCGGGCGCCGGCAGGCTGGGATCCATGTACACGCTCAGCGGACCCGGCCCGTCCTTGACCGGCTTCTCGACGTAGCCCGGATACCAGACAAGGATCAGAAGCAGGCTGCCGACAGCGACGATTGCTAAAGCGACTTTGCGCATACGTTACTCCGCGGTTCCCAGCTTGAGGGCGCGGGCCAGCAGGTCGATCACGCCGCCCACTTTGACAGGCACATCCCAGTAATGCATCGACTCGGGCAGCTGCGCCTTGCAGATCGCGCAGACCGTCGCCAGATAGTTTGCCTGCGTGTGCTTGACGGCCATGGCGCGCGGTTTGCCACCGGCCATGCGGACCGGCATGATCTCGTCGGTCAGGAGTCCATTGCCCGCGCCGCAGCAGAAGGTCTTCTCGCGGATCGTCCCTTCGGGCATTTCGACAAAGCGATTGCACGTGGCCCGGATGATCTCGCGCGGCTCCTCGATCAGGTACCCGGCCCGGGCCGAGTTGCAGGGATCGTGGTACGTGACCAGGAACTCATCGTTGGCCGACTTGTCGATGCGCCCGTCGAAGGCGCCTTTGTGCAGCATGTCCACGATGAACTGGCTGATGTGATATGGATAGGGCGGATCGAACATATCCATCGGACCGCTGAGGGTGGGAGTCAAAATACCCGCCCGCCAGGCATGTCCACACTCGCCCCAGATGATGGTCTTCACGCCCAGCATGCGGGCCGCGTCGATGATCCGCCGGTTGACCTTTTTCAGGTTCTCGAAATTCAGGAAGAGACCGAAGTTGCCGCCCTCATTGCAGTACGTGCTGGTAGTCCAGCTGATGCCAAGGTAATGGAATAACTTTGCATAGCCGATCATCGTGTCGGTGTTGGCAAAGTTATCCGCGGATGGCGGTACGAGCAGGACTTCAGCTCCCTCCTCATCGACAGGCAAGCGTACGGATAGGCCGGTTTCCTCTTTGACTTCCTCTTCGAGGAACTCGCAGTTATCCTTCCAGGCGGCTGGTGGGATGCCGAGGTTGTTGCCGTGCGTATACACCTTCGCGACAACCTCTGTGACATACTTTGTCGAGACCCCGATCGAAGCCATGATCTCGCGGGCTGCGATGGTGATCTCGGCCGTGTCGATGCCGTAGGGGCAGAAGACCGAGCAGCGCCGGCATTCGGAGCACTGGTAGAAATAGGTGTACCACTTCTGGAGAAGCTCCTCATCGAAATCGGATGCATCTCCCAGGTCCGGGAGCAGGCCGGCCGGCGTGAAATAGCGGCGGTAGACTCGTCTCATCAACTCGGCGCGGGCAACCGGGAAATTTTGCGGATCGCCTGTCCCCAAAAAGAACTGGCACTTGTCGGTGCAGGCCCCGCAGCGCACACACGAGTCCATGTAGACGCGCAGGGCCTGGTTGTTTTCGAGCAGCTCGCCAAGTTTGGCGACCGCGCGGGCCTGCCAGTCGGGCACGCGTTCTGACGGCAGGTTGATAGCCGAAGTATCCTTCGCCTTGCTCGGGTAGCAGTGCACGTCCGCGGAGGCATGCTCGCGGATCTTCGGCGGGCGAAGCTTGCCGTTTACTGCCGGATCTTTGAGGATGGGGGTCTCGTCGAATTTTGGCATGAAGGTCTCTCAGGCTAACGTTCCAAAGGATTGACGTACCGCCTGCCGCGCTCCTGCACCTGATAGGGCTGGTGGCGCGACGGGCTGAAGAATATGCCGCCGGCGTGCAGCAGCTTGCTGAACGGAAAATAAAGCATCAGAATAAGGACAAGGAAGAGGTGCAGGAGGAAGAGCGGGTGGCGCGGCACTTCCACCGGATGGACGGTCATCAACCCGAGCAGGAAGCTCTTCACGTCCACCAGGTAGACGTGCAGCCAGTAGCTGACCATCATCCCGGTGCCGGCGATCAAACCGAGCAGGGCCAGCACAAAATAGTCCGGGATATTGGAAATATATAGCGTGCGCGGCAGGCTGAGGCGCCGCCAGAACAGGAAGAGAATGGCCGTACCAAAAAGGATCCCGAAGAACAATGCCACGGTCTCCATGTACAGGACCAGGCCCGGGATGGGATAGGTAAAGTAGCGCAGATGCCGGAAGAGGATGGCTGCCAGGGCAGCATGGAAGATCCAGGCTCCACCCCACAGCCATCGATCGGCTTTGAACAGGCTTTGAAAAATAGTGACTTCGCCCAGGACGCGCAGTACGGCCCGCCCTTCGGTTTTCGGAGCGGGTGTCAGAGCGTGAGGCAGCGGCATGGGCGTGCGCAGATAGCCGATCAGCTTCCACAGCAGGCCGGCGACGAAAGTAAAGGCTGCGAAATATGCCAGGCCAATAAAGAACAATGACGTGAGGTTCCAGAGAATATCGCTTGCAACCATAAGACCTCAAGGTACAAAGCAAAGGGATGGGAGGTAGGCGATGGCGCGTGACGCACATCTACATCCCCCCATCCCTGTGGGTGGTGAAGCTCCCGGCCGGGATTAAACGCAGCCGGTGGGTTTCGGCAGGCCCGCGATCTTGCAGGCGCCTTTGGCCGGGCCGCTCGGGAACAACTGGTAAATGGTCTTGAGGTCGAACCCGGTCTCCTTGCAGACTTTGCGCACCATGGGTGCAATGCCAAACTGCTGATAGTACGTCCGCAGGTAGTTGACCACCTTCCAGTGATCTTCCGTCAGGTCTTCCACATCCTCTGTCTTGGCAAGTGCCGCTGCCAGAGTTTCATTCCAACAGGCAGGATCCTGGATGAAACCATCCTCATCCACTTCCACCTGGGTACCGGATAAATCGACGATAGGCATAACGATCTCCTGAATTTTTCTAGTCTTTGTCTCAAAAACATCCTTAGCACCGTCACACCTGCACTGCGCGCAGGCGCAAGTGTTGCGAGCGGAGCGAAGCAATCTCATACAAAATTACTTATGAATATGGAGCATGAGATTGCTTCTCGAAGACTCGCAATGACAGGGAACTGTTTATGCATCGGGCAGCTTGATAAACGTCGCGCCGCCAAACGAGGTGAACTCCAGCGTACCGGCATTGACCAGCTCGGTGAGCGCCTTCTTGCACAGTTTGTGATCGAGGCTCAGGCCGGAGGCAACGTCGCGGTGGGTCAGCATCTTTCCTTTTTTCCTGAAGAACTCCACGATCTGATCCTTCAATTCCTGGGTAACTTCGTCGCTCATCGTTCACCTCCCGACCACTTGAAAGCGGGCGTCGAACGGAACGTCTCCGTCGCCAGCGTGAAGTCGTCGATGAGCTGGACCGTAAACGGTATGCCGGAAAGATCGAAGAACCGTTCCCAGCCAATCCGCTCGATCCATTCGCCCATGCGCTCGTGCTTGCGGGCATGCTTGGCCCAGGTCTCGACGATGTTGCGCACGGCATCGGTCACTTCGGGCCAGCGCGGCGGGTTATTGGGCAGGAAGGGGATAACGAGGCGCGAGAACTTGGGCGGCGTGCGCGCGCTGGAGATCTTGCCGCCCACCCAGATCGAAACGCCGTCACCGATCGGATCCGCGAGCGGCATGCCCGGGCACATGGTATAGCAGTTGCCGCAGTACATACACTTCTCTTCGTTCACGATCAGCGACTTTTCCTTCGGGTCGGGGCGGATTGCGCCCGTCGGGCAGGCTGCGATGACATTCGGAATTTCACATTTGGCGCGGATAAGATCGTGATTGAGCGCAGGCGGTTTGCGATGGATGCCCAGGATGGCAATATCCGAGCAGTGCACCGCGCCGCACATATTCAGGCAGCAGGCCAGGGAGATGCGGCAGTAGGCCGGCAGCTTCCAATCTGTAAAATATTCGAACAGGTCGTCCATCACGGCTTTGACGATGCCGGAGGCGTCGGTCGCGGCGGTGTGGCAGTGGATCCAGCCCTGCGTGTGCACCGGATTGCTGATGGAATGCCCGGTCCCGCCGACCGCGTAGCCTTTTTCCTTCAGATGGGCGATCAGCGGTTCCACCTGGTCCTTGTCGGAGACCAGGAATTCGAGATTGTGGCGGCTCGTGAAGCGCAGGTGTCCGCCGCAGAATTTTTCGGCGATGTCACAGACATCCCGGATCCAGTCCGTGCTGACCAGGCGGCCGGAGCCGACGCGGACGGTGTACAGTTCATCGCCGGACTCGGCTACGTGCTTCAACACGCCCGGCTTGACGCGTTCGTGGTACTTCCACAGCCCGTAATTTTTGGCGATGACCGGCGGGAGCATATCCTTGTAATTCGGAGGTCCGAAGTCAGTTCTGCTGGCCATTATTTCACCTCCTCAGGATCCCAGAAGTAGTAGGGATTGGCGCGCGGGGCTTTGATCATTTGGGGAACCGGCGGCAGGTCCACGGCTTTGAGGAAGGCCCGCATCCCCAGACGGTGGATCAGCTCACCCAGGCGTTCGCGCATCTTGCCGTTCTCGTCCCACCATTCCCAGATCTTGCGGACCAGTTCCTTGAATTCCGTGAAGGGCGGTTCCATCTTCATGAACGGGACGATCACCCACGAGAGCAGTGCGCCGCGTACGATCGGAGCCTTCCCGCCGACCAGGATGGTAGCTCCTCGTTCCTTGCCCGGGCGCAATGCTTTGGGCATCAAATTGATGCAGTGCATGCAGCGATTGCACTCGGCTTCATTAATAGTCAGTTTTTTAGTCTGGGGATCCCAGTGCATACTGCCCGTCGGGCAGCGGTTCACAACTTCGTCCTGGATGTCGAGGCTGTCGCTGGCATAATTCGCCACCTCGGCCTCGTCGATGCGGATGGTATCCCGCCAGGTCCCGATGACCGAAATATCGGAGCGCGCCACCGACGCCACGCAGTCGTTGGCACAACCCGAGATTTTGATCTTGGATTTATAGGGGAACATCGGCCTGTGCAGTTCATCCTGGAACTCCAGGGTGATGCTGTGCAGCAGTTCCAATGTGTCGATACAGGCAAATTCGCAGCGGGCGGGACCGACGCAGCAGGAGGGTGTGCGCATGTCGCTGCCCGAGCCGCCCAGGTCGAAACCGATTTCGGAAAGGTCATCGAAACAGGACTGCAGGTCACTGGTCGGAGCACCGAGCAGAATAATGTCGCCGGTGGCTCCGTGCATGTTGGTGAGGCCGCTGCCGTGCTTGTCCCAGACGTCGCAGAGTTTGCGCAGCTTGTCGGCCGTGTAGAACCATCCGGCCGGCATGTTGACGCGGAACGTGTGGAACTCGGCAATTGCGGGAAATTCATCCGGCAGATCGGAATAACGACCGATTACCCCGCCCCCGTAGCCTTTCACACCGACAATGCCGCCGTGTTTCCAGTGAACGATCTTATCCTGATACGAGCGTTCAAGCTGACCCAGCAGGTCTTTGGCCGATTGTTTTTTCTCAGCCGCCCGTTTCATCTCTTTGACAAAGCTCGGCCAGGGCCCTTCTTCAAGTTGATCGAGCAAAGGAGTTTTGGAGTCCTTAGCCATAATTTTCTCCTTGAGACCGCTCTCACTGATTTGGAGAGAAAGCAGTCTCAGCCGCTGCTTTCTCTCCAGTCTTTTCTCAGGCGGTCATTGATTGATCGATACGTGCAAACTACTTACAAACTGGCGGGGAACAGCCA
>JBAVVF010000606.1:0-6585 GCA_049697155.1 Anaerolineales bacterium | reverse complement strand
GATGGAAAGGATAGTGGATACTTAAATGCTGAAAGATCTGCTGAAGCTGAGCTGGAAGTATAGCGGGTTGATTCTGAATAGGACCCTGGCTCCTATTGAGTTAATGTTACTGGCCCCAAACTCCGCTGCCTCGGCTCCTTCTGTCTGGATTATTGGACCGCCTCGGTCGGGTACTACCTTGTTGTTGCAGGTTCTTGTCCGACGTTATAAATTTGTTTATTTTTCGAATTTCACAGCGAAACTGTATGGTGCTCCCATCATAGGTATACGACTCTCCGATGCGCTGAAATATACAAAAGAACAGAGTCGAGAGTTTGTTTCACGGTATGGCCGGACCGAATTATTGGGCGATCCGCATGAGGCGGGCGAATTTTGGTATCGTTGGTTCCCAAGAGGCGAGCACGTTTATGTAGAGCCCAATTCGATGGCTCAAGACCAATTAATCCGATTTAGACGAGAAATTATAGGGATGTCCAAAACTGCGAATGCGCCCGCATTGTTCAAGAACACTTACAACACTATGCGAATTGCCCCTATTGCAGAGGCTTTGCCGGAAGCAGTCTTTCTTGTCTGTGAACGTGAGCTGGTAGATACAGCACAATCCATCCTTCAGGGTCGCATACGGAATAATGGTAATAAAGCAGACTGGTGGTCGCTGCCTCCGAAGGAAATCGACCAGATACGCTCCCACCCATACTGGCAGCAGGTCGTGGAACAGGTTTATTACACGTACAGGCAAGTCGATGAAGATAAGAAACGTTTTGGAGAGGAGCGCTTTATGAGCGTTTCTTATCATCAGCTCTGCATGGATACGCGTGGAACTTTGCAGTCTATTTATGATTTTTTGAAGCGGCGTGGCATAAACCTGCAGTTTAGATCTGAAGTGCCCGGGCAGTTTCCATTTTCTACAGGTAGAAAAGTAAGCGAAGATGATTATGCATTGATCCAGCAAAGGGTTCACGAACTGTGGAAGAGCTAGCGGTTTACTCCTCACAGATCCCCATTTTTGCTCAACCATGGTGGCTGGATGCTGTGGCTCCGGGCAGTTGGGACGAGGTTCGCGTTGAGAGAAACGGGGAATTGTATGCGCGGCTGCCCTACACCATTGTGCGCAGAAAAGGATTTACTCTTTTGAGTAAGCCAAAATTAACGCAGTTTCTTGGTCCCTGGCTTCGCCCCTTTACTGGAAAATATGTCAACCGACTGGCAGAAGAAAAAGAGCTGCTGACGGAATTGATCCAAAAGTTGCCGCCGCATGACATCTTTCAGCAGAATTTCCATTATTCAATTACCAACTGGCTGCCTTTCTACTGGAAAGGTTTCAGCCAGACCACTTTTTACACGTATGTTATTGATGATTTGAGTAGGCCTGATGAGATTTGGGAGAACATGGGAAAGAATATCCGTACCGATATCCGTAAGGCGGAGAAAACCCTGACCGTACGGGATGATTTACCTCTGCATACACTACTTGCTCTCAATAAGATGGTTTTTAACAGACAAGGCAGGGCTTTGCCGTATCCACCCGCACTGGTTGAGCGCATTGACCAGGCCTGTGCGACCCGGAATTGCCGCAAAATTTTTTTTGCTGAGGACCACAATGGAAATCCGCATGCAGCTGTGTACATCATTTGGGACAACCAGTCGGCTTACTATCTCATGGGTGGCGGCGACCCGGCTCTGCGGCACAGTGGCGCCACTAGTTTATGCCTGTGGGAGGCTATCAAATTTGCCTCAACTGTAACGAAAAAATTCGACTTTGAAGGTTCGATGATTGAATCGATCGAGCGTTTCTTTCGGGCTTTTGGTGCCAGACAAATCCCTTATTTTCACGTGAGCAGATCGAATTCGATGCTGGCGAAGATTGGGCAGGATGTCCTTGGATGGTTTAGAAGATGAAATCTGCCAATTTTCATTTCACCCAGGATATGATCTTTTATACGTGGCGACAGCTTGCCCTGCGAGCCGGGATCGAGGATTTCTCGCAAACAGATGTGCAGGTACAGTGCTGTGGTGTGCCTCTTTACTATGGGTTTCCCGATCAGATCCCATCCACAGGAAAAAAGATTGTTGTGATCCCATGCCAGGAGAGGGATTGGCTTGAATTGATCCACAGGCCTCCTGGCAGCATTGACTGGATCCTTCCTGAGGCAGCTTTGCCTAATGGGGTAACATTGCCGTTCGACTATTCCATTCCTGTGATATTTTGGGGAAACTCGACCAGCAGAAGGAAGATTGCAGAGTATGATGGTAAGGGCACCCTGCTTTTCCATGTTGATATTCTGGCAACAGTTTTTTTCATGCTTTCCCGGTGGGAGGAAATAAACCCGCCATATAACGATGAACATGGGAGATTCCCTGCAAGTGCAAGTGTTGCCTATAAACAGGGCTTTCTTGATATTCCCATTGTGGATTTATATGGCCTGCTTCTAAGAGAATGGTTGAAAGTGATAATTCCGAATTGGAATCCGCCTCCATTGCGGTTAAAGATAAATTTGACACATGATATAGACTGGATCCATCACTTTACCGGTCCCTGGCATTTCGCGCGCGCTGCAGGAGTTGCATTACTCAAACAGAAAAAACCAGGAAAATTTCTCAGACAGTTCAAGAATCTTTATACTCAGATGACTGCCCCCATGCAGGATGAATATATTCGGTCCATTTATCGCCTTGCGGACCACTCTGAAGCTTATGGCTTTTCCAGTCGGTTTTATATCATGGCCGCTGATGCAGACAGATATCAGGCAGGATATGATCCTGCCGACCCCGGGCTGCGCCAATGTCTGGAAAACCTCAGGCAGCGCGGTCATGAAATAGGGGTTCATCCCGGTTATAGCACCTTGGAAAATCCCGCACAGCTGATCACCGAGAAACAGCGGCTGGAAAAAGCCCTGGGTCAAACCATCTTCGGTGGAAGACAGCATTTTTTGCGTTTTCATGTGCCTTCCACATGGAGACACTGGGAGATGGCTGGCTTGTTGTACGACTCGAGTATGGGATACGCCCAATATGCCGGCTTTCGATGTGGGACATGCCATCCTTATCATCCATTTGATGTGGAACAAGGGAAAGAGATGAAAATACAGGAAATTCCTTTAATTGTCATGGATGGATCTCTCCTGCATTATCAGAAACTTTCTGCCCAAGAAGGAAAGAACAGGATACTGATGCTTGCCCGCCAGTGTGCCGCGGTTGGCGGAGTTTTTACCATGCTCTGGCACAACACCTCGTTTTCAGAGGACTGGCTGGAATGGGGCCTGCTATATCCGGAGATATTAAATGATCTATCGAAAATGGCAAATCCATATGTTTGACGGACACGGCGGTGATGAAGGGTCTGGGCCCCTTCCCCATGGCAGACCTATGGAAACCACCAGCCCTGATTCGAAAGCCCTCTATCTTTCCACCAGGAGTTACAAGTAAAATGCGCATTGCCTATGTCAGCCTCCATTGGCCTCGCACACGTACCAGCGGCGTGGGGAAAAAGATCCACTCTCACGTCTCGATGTGGAATAAGATGGGGCACCAGGCACGTTTGTTCATGCATACATCCGAATATGAACCGCGCTCCGAGCTGATCGAGGCAGATTATTTTTTCTACGCAGTAACAGGAAAAGTGGGAACGGAATTGAATCGGATCGCCGCCGCGCAGCGCATGATCGCGGCCGTGCGTGAGTTTCGGCCTGATATCATCTTCCTGCGCTATGGAATTTATGTATTTCCTGCCCACCGTTTGATGGATATCGCCCCGGTCGTCGAAGAAATCAACACGGATGATCTGACACAACATAAGCAACTGGGACCGGCTTACGGCTTGTACAATCGGCTCACGCGCGGAATTTTTTTGCGGCGCGTCCGGGGACTGGTGGCTGTCTCCCATGAGCTGGCAGCCTCACCTGCTTTTGCGTCCTTTCGAAAACCAACGGTCGTCATCGCCAATGGGATCGACCTGGATGCGATCACCCCGCTGTCGGCACCCCATAACGAAGTTCCACATTTGTTTTTTATTGCCACGCCAGGGTATTCCTGGCATGGTGTGGATAAGCTGGTGACACTGGCACGTATGTGCCCGGATCTCACAGTGAGTGTGGTGGGTTATAATTTTATTGAGGTTGCTGGACCTCTGCCGGCGAACCTTTATCTGCATGGGTATTTAGGCCCGGAGGCATATGTGGATTTGCTAAGCAAATCTGATGCGGCTATAAGTACTCTGGCATTTCATAGGATGAATATGCAGGAAGGTTCCCCGTTGAAGACCCGTGAATGCCTGGCCCATGGATTGCCCATCGTCCTTGCCTATACCGATACCGATCTCGCTGAAGCTCCGGGCGATTTCATGTTGAAAATTCCAAATAAAGAAGATAACATTCAAACCCATGCTCAGTCCATCCGGGATTTTGCCTATCGCATGCGAGGCTGCCGGGCTGATCGAGAACTTCTTGAAAAACATATCGATACGAAACAAAAGGAAGCAATACGGCTTTCTTTTTTCGAAGAAATTCTTCGCAACCTGCACTAGCCGCTTCTCCAAAACAGGATAATTGAATGCCGCAACGTCGTCTCTCCCTGAACCGGGTTTTCATTTTTGGGCTCTCGATATATATACTCATAGGGTCTTTCCTGGAATTCCAAAGGATTGCCTCCGGCACTGGGGTCTGGTTTGGGCAGCTGGCTCTCACATGGGCCCTGGCCCTGCTCCTTTTTGGATTGTTCTGTGTGCTCTGTCTGACCGGCATCTGGATCATTCTTTGGACACCCGAACGGCTCGCAGGGGCGGAGAAGCTCCTCGTCATGATTCGTGACCGGCTGGGACCGATCCGCTGGATCCTGGCTGGCCTGTTTCTGGCCCTGCCCATCTACCTGCTGCAGTACACCTTTTGGGGCCTGGTCCTGCATGGACCCTACCTGCGAATCCTGCTGGCCATTTTTTCCAGCCTTTTGCTGGCCTGGATTCTGACCAGGGAAGGTTTGATCAACTGGACAGGCACCCTGATTGCCCTGGTACTGGTTTCCGGCGCATTTACTCTCTTTGTTTCCCTGGTCGAGGTGACAAGCTATCCATTTTCCCTGGGATGGTCCGAGGGCAACCGCCTCTGGGATTATTCAATCCTGTTCGGCCGCGACCTCTACGATTATCCTTCGGACCAAAGTATCCCTGTCCTGTTGGATGTTGGCAGACGGTTCATCGGCGGGCTCCCGTTTCTCATCCCCGGGATAAACATCTGGCAGGTCCGCCTGTGGCTTGCATTGATCGATATCGTTCCCTATTTGATTCTGGGGTGGGCGGCTTTTCGTTTGGATCGAAGGCAAGTCTGGCGTTGGCTGCTGGCCGGCATTTGGGCATTTACATTTGTCCACCAGGGGCCCATCCACCCTCCTCTTGTGGTTGCAGCGATTCTGGTTGCGCTGGCCTGGAGACGTCCGTTATGGCTTGCCGTTCCATTAATTGTGGCGGCAGGTTATTTCGCGGAGATCAGCCGCCTGACCTGGATGTTCGCACCCGCGCTGTGGGCAGGCATGCTGGAATTAAGCGGGATTGCCCGCCGGGATCACCAGCCCGATCGAACGACCTGGTCCCGGGCCATCTCGACAGGGGCCGCGGGTGTGTTTGGCGGTTATGCGATTCCTTTTCTCCTTCCGGGTTTGCTGCAGTGGGCGAAATCCTTTTCTGGTTCGCCTGGCGCGGTCGAGGCAGGCAATACCGTCACTACAAAAGTGACTGCAATGCTGACGGCACAGCCCTATATTTGGTCCAGACTGCTTCCGAATGCAACCTATGGGAGCGGCATTCTCATAGGTTTGATACTGGCGGTTTTGCCTTTGATCGCCATTTTGGTTTATCTCGTGAGGAGCGCTCAGTGGAAGCTGAATGCATGGCAGAAGCTTGCCATTGTGCTGCCTCTGTTGGCCTTTTTTGGGGTGGGACTGGTGGCCAGTGTGAAGATCGGCGGCGGCGGGGATTTGCACAACATGGACATGTTCCTTATCGGTTTGATGTTTGCGGGTGCGCTTGCCTGGCGGCAGGGCGGGTACCAATGGATCGACAGGCTGACTGCGGCCCCCACCTGGGTCCGCGTTACGATGGTCCTGTTAATCCTTCTTCCTGGCTATCCGGCGCTGACTGGCATGGCACCCATTTCGATCACGGCGGATCCAGCGACGGTCGCGACCCTGGCGGATATTACCCGCGATCCTTTGCCGAATCCTCTGCCCGACACCCTTCCCTCCCGCCCCGATGCACAGAAGGCTTTGGAGAGACTCCAGCAGGCTGTTGCCGAGGCGGCCCCGCAGGGAGACGTCCTCTTCATGGATCAGCGCCAGTTGCTGACGTTTGGCTACATCACGGACGTCCCGCTGATCCCGCAGTATGATAAGAAGGTCCTGATCAACCATGCTTTGAGTGGGAATGCGGAATACTTCAAAGGCTTTTACGAAGACCTGGCCTCGCAGCGCTTCTCGCTGATCATCACCAGCCCTGTGAACAGACGGCTGGACAAGAGCGAAGGCCACTTCGGCGAGGAAAATAATGCCTGGGTGAAATGGGTCAGCACTCCCCTGCTTTGCTACTATCAACCCCTGGAC
>JBAVVF010000605.1:0-13445 GCA_049697155.1 Anaerolineales bacterium | reverse complement strand
ATCCTGTACGACGGCGATATCAAGAGGGTCCATGCCCTCTTCGGCGCGTACCGCACCCTGAAACTGCAAATCGATGATTTTACAGAAGCAACCCTGCGTACCCTGACAGAAAAGCTCAGCGGGAGATTTGGCGCCGGGCATGGCATCACCGTTGCTGAGACAGAAGAATCCTGGACCGATGTGACCATCGACCAGGCCCGGACGCCACTCTCGGATGTTTTGAGCTTCGTGATGAGCAGCTTTGCTGTGGAGGATGTGCGCATCGTGGAAATCTCCATGGAAAACGTGGTCCGCAAGGTCTATGACGGGGCATTGAAATGAAAGCCTACCTAGCGATGATGCGCGGCGCCTACATGATCGGGCTGGTCTACCGCTTTGGCTTTTTATTCAGCATCGCGGGCAACCTGATCTACATGTCCATCACATACTTCCTATGGCGCAGTATTTATCAAGGCCGAGAGACCCTGCGCGGCTTGACCTTCGACGAAACCTACATTTATGTAGCTCTGGGCAGTACCGTATTTATCCTGCTCAAAACCTATGTGGACTGGCAGATGTCCTACGACATCCGCGAAGGAATGGTTGCGATTTATCTGACCAAGCCTCTTGATTTACAGCTATACGAGCTGTTCACGAGTCTCGGCTTCGCCCTGCATGCGCTCACTACCGTTACCCTCTCGACCTTCCTGCTGTTGATCTTTGTTTTTCATATCGAAATTCCGCTGGGGATCGGGCTGCTGCTGTTTCATTTCAGCCTGGTACTGGCGTATCTGGTCAGCTTTTGCTTCGATTACTTTATCGGGCTGCTGGCGTTTTACACCGAGTCGGTTTGGGGACTCAGCATCACGAAAGAGGTGATTATCACCGTGCTTTCGGGCGCGCTCATCCCATTGCAGTTTTTCCCGGAGGCGATTCAGAAGATCTTGCTGTGGCTCCCCTTCCAGGCAATTTACTACACTCCATTGACAATGGTGGCAAAGCCGAACCTGGGCTGGGAGACCTTCCTCCCAATGCTGGGTGTTCAGCTGTTTTGGGTGGCTGCCCTGTTTGCGCTCACCCGCCTCTTCTACAATCAGGCTGTCAAAGTCCTGCGCATCAGCGGAGGCTGATCCATGCACTCGCTCAAGGATTATCTGCGGCTTTACTTTATCATCGAGACCCAGTACATCAAGGCCCGCATGCAATATCGGGCGGACTTTATCATCAGCTCGATCGGCATGTTCTTTTCGAGTCTGGCAACCCTGGGCATCTTCTGGGTGATCTTCCATTCCATTCCCGATCTGGCGGGCTGGTCGTTCATGCAGCTGGTCTTCATTTACGGCTTCTATATGATCGCCAATTCTCCCATGCAGATCTTTTTCGATCACATCTGGCAGATCCGTTTTCACGTGCAGCAGGGGACGTTTCTGAAATACTATTTTCGACCGCTCAACATGATGTTCTACTACATGTCTGAGATGTTCGACATCAAGGGACTGACTCAGCTGGCGGCCGGTATCGTGGTTTTGATCTACGCTTCGATCCAGCTCGACCTGAGCTGGACTCTGTCACGAATTGCGCTCCTCCTGCTGACGCTTTTCAGCGCTTCGCTGGTGCAAATCTCGATCACGGTGCTGGCAGGCTGCGCAGCGTTCTGGGTGCTGGATGCCTATCCGGTCCTGGGGCTGGCCTGGAGGCTGCGCGAGTTTGCTCCATATCCAATGAACATCTTTGACGGCGCGTTTCGCTTTACATTCACATTTATCATCCCACTGGGATTTGTCGCGTTTTACCCCTCCCAGCTTTTTCTGCAGCCCGAGGAAGTCTCCTCCCTGGTTTATTTCTCGCCGCTGGTCGGCATCGGTCTCTTCGCACTTACCTATTGGGTCTGGACGAAAGGCGTAAACTCCTACACCGGAACAGGATCATAACTCATGGATGTCAAATCCCTTCTTTCCCAAATCGAAACGGAACTGCAAAAGCAAGTCTCCCGCCTGGACGTGCCGCGCACGAAGCCCTTCCACGAGATGCTGACCTACCACATGGGCTGGACGGGTGAAGGCGCCGGCCCGGAAGCGACAGGCAAACGCATCCGCCCCCTGCTTGTGCTGCTGTGCACAGGTGCCTGTGGAGCGGATTGGCAATCCGCCCTACCTGCCGCGGCCGCCGTCGAACTCGTGCACAACTTTTCACTCGTTCACGACGACATCCAGGATCACTCCGACAAACGGCGCGGCCGTACCACCGTCTGGGTCAAATGGGGTATGCCGATGGCGATCAATGTCGGAGATGCGCTGTTTGTCATGTCAAATCAGGCCATCATGGATTTGAAGGCAAATCATCCCGCAGAAATCGTCGTCAGAGCGGCAGAGATCCTGCACAACACCTGCCTCGAGCTGACGCGCGGTCAATTCCTGGACATGTCTTACGAAGAGCGCAGCGACCTGACGGTCGAAGACTACTGGCCGATGATCGCAGGCAAGACGGCGGCACTGCTTTCCGCCTGCTGTCATATCGGCGCGCTGCTCGGGGGGGCGGACGATCCCAGGCAGGAAGCCTATCGCTCATTTGGGCACTATCTCGGGCTTGCATTCCAGGCCCAGGACGATATTCTGGGCATCTGGGGCGACGAGGCCCTGACCGGAAAATCGGCTGCCAGCGACCTGGTGGAGGGCAAGAACTCCCTGCCGGTGCTGGCCGGTCTGAGTGCCAACGGCAGATTTGCCGCCCGCTGGAAGGAAGGTCCCATCCAGGCCGAGGAGGTGCAGGAGGTCGCGCGCATCCTGGCGAGTGAGGGCGGATACGCGTCAGCCCTGGAGGCCGCGAAGCAAATGACCGATCTGGCGCTCATGAGCCTGCGCGGGGCCGACCAGCAGGGCCCGGCGGGTGAGGCATTGTTTGAGCTGGCCGACAGGCTCCTGAAACGGAACCAGTGACCGGCTGGGAGGTTCCGTAGGGACCCGGCAAAGGGTAATGCACCGGGTGGCTACACGTCCTCTCGCAGACCAAAATAATTAAACCCTATGCCGCAAAAACAAGCAGGTTTATAATTCAGCCCGAACGCTTGCCTCACCTTGACAGCCTCTAGAAATGACGGCTCACTTTCACCAAATAAGCGTTACATGCGCGGGTGTAGTTCAGTGGTAGAACGCTTGCTTCCCAAGCAAGATATCGTGGGTTCGAGTCCCATCACCCGCTCTCACTTGCACCTGCATGCAAGTGCAGGTGAATGTCGAGGAGAGGCTGCCTCGACATTTTTGTTTGTAATTTTGTAAGGTAGCTGTCATGTCTTCCCCCAACGGTCATATGTAGAATCAAGTCGGAGAACCATCGCAATGGCATCGTCAGAAAACAAAGGAACAATACTGTACATCGAAGACAATCCCGATAACCGCCTGCTGGTAAAGCGCATCCTGCTTGCCGACAATTATTCGTTTCTCGAAGCCAGCAACGCCAAGGAGGCGCTCGCGGTGTTGGGGACCAGCCGTCCGGACTTGATCCTGATGGACATCAACATGCCGGATGTGGACGGCTATACCCTGACCGAGCAGATCAGGTCTCTGCCCGGCTTTGAACGCGTGCCCATCCTGGCTCTGACAGCCAATGTCATGCGCGGCGATAAGGAAAAAACATTAGAGGCAGGCTGCGACGGCTACATCCAAAAACCACTGGATATCGATCAACTGACCGGGGAGATCCAAAAGTATCTTGCAAGGAGACCAAATGCCTGACGTGACAGATACACAACCCATTAAGAAACCCACAATTCCCAAGGACGCAACCGTCCTGGTGGTTGAGGATAATGTTGCGAACTTTGTACTGATCGCCAGGATGCTGGGCTATCTGGGCATCCACTGTGAGTGGAAGACCTCGGGTTACGAGGTCGTGGAATACGCAGATACCCTGCAGCGCCTTGACCTGATCCTGATGGACATCCGCCTGCCTTACGAGGATGGCTACGGTGCCCTGAAAAAGATCCGGGCCTCGAACAGGCTCAAATCGATCCCGATCATTGCCGTGACGGCGGAAGCCAGCACCGACCAGATGAACAAGGCCCGGAACTCTGGTTTTGACGGCTTTCTCGGCAAGCCGCTGGACCCGGACAAGTTCCCCGATCAGATCCGCCGAATCCTGAGTGGTGAATCTGTTTGGGAATTTAGCTAATTATTGGTCCCACAATGAGTGCAAATCCTCTGAACAACAACTGCTTCTTCGTTACCGTTTACTTTACAGCCATCGGGAACCGTTTGCAGCTCGTCCAGTATTCTGATCCCCAGGGACAAGATACACAGACAACCATCCCGCGCGGTATCGAGCTTTCCCTGAACGAAATGGAAAGCTTTCTGAATGAGGGCCCTGTTCAAGTGGATTTAAAGGAGGCTTCCTCCCTGCCTCCGCCTCTGGCCGCCTATCCACGACAATTGGGGTGTGAGGCGGCCGCGTATGTTCCCATCCTTCAAAAGGGACAACTGCGCGGTCTTGTATTAATCGGCGCCCGTGAGGGACAGGAATTAAATGAGGATGTTGTCAACGCCTTTGCGAGAACGATCCGATTGACAACGAATGCCCTGGAGGCCCAGGACTCGCCGGCCGAAACGCGTAACGATCGCCGCTCGGTGGAATTAATCGCCATCGATACTCTGGCGTCGAATACCGCCAATGTCGATGAGCTGCGCTCCTTTTACAAGTTGATTCATGACCAGGTTCGCTCGGTGATCGGGAATCACGGTTTTGTGATCGCCCTCTACGATCAGAAAACCAATTCCATCAACATTCCCTATCTTTACGAGGACAATGATTATTCTTCGATCGACACCTTCCCGCTGGGAGAGGGTCTGACTTCCATATTGATCCGCACCCGTGAGCCGCTCATGCTGGTCGAGGATACGGAAAAACGTGCGATTGCCATGGGCGCCAAGATCACCGGCAAGCCGGCCCTGTCGTGGCTGGGCGTGCCGCTGCTGGCCCGCGGCGAAGCGATTGGGGCATTGATCATCCAGGATCTCGAACATGAAAAGAGCTTCACCGAAGACGACCTGCGCTTCATGCTGTCAGTGGCAAACCAGGTTTCCGGCGCGATCTACAACGTGCGCCTGATCAATGAAAGCAGGCAGTCCGCCCTCCAGTTTGAGACCGCGGCGGAGATCGCGCGTGACATCAGCAGCTCACTCGATCTCGATGAGCTCCTGCAGAAGGCAGTGGAACTGATCAGATCGCGCTTTGCCTTTTACCACGCGGCCATCTTCCTCAAGGATCTGCCGGGTGAATTCGTCGTCGTGCGTGAAGCCACCGGCGAGGCAGGCGCGCAGTTGAAGCGCTCCGGGCATAAGCTGGGGGTCGGCTCGAAATCCGTCGTCGGTTTTGTGGCCGGCGAGGGCGAAGCGCTGGTGGTCAATGACACGGCCCGCGACACCACCTACTATCAAAATCCAGCACTGCCGGACACACGCTCGGAAGCTGCCATCCCACTGAAAGTCGGTGACCGAATCGTGGGCGTTCTGGACGTGCAAAGCACGCATGCCTACGCCTTTACCGAAGAGAATTTGCGCACTCTGCAAATCCTGGCGGATCAGCTGGCAATTGCCGTAGTGAACACGGAACTGTTCGCTGAGACTCAGGAGCATCTGGCACAGCACCGGCTGCTTCATCACATCACCACTACCGCTGCTTCCGGAACCACCCTTGATGAGGCCCTCCAGTCCGCAGTCAATGGTTTGCAGGTCACGCTGGGCGGCGACCGGGTTTCCATTTTATTGGCAGATCGCGAAAAGAAAGCGCTGGAGATCAAAGCAGCCGTCGGCTATGCCGAGGATGTGTTCGAGATGCGCATTCCGATCGGGACAGGCATTACCGGCTGGGCTGCCGCACACCGGCGCGCCCTGCGTGTCAGCAATGTTCTGCAGGATACCCGCTATATTGAAGGAAGCCCGAACACCCGCTCCGAGATGGCCATTCCTCTTTTGTATCGCAGTGAGCTTCTGGGAGTCCTCAACGTGGAGAGCGAACAGGTGGCCGCATATGCAGAAAACGACGAGGAACTGCTCGGGACTCTGGGCGGCAGCCTGGCGGCGATCATTGCCAATGCCAGACTTCTGGAACAGATTCGGGCGCAGGCTGAACGCGAACGCATTTTGTTTGAAATCTCCGATAAGATCCGGCGTACCACCGATATGGAAACGATCCTGACGACTACCGTCAGCGAATTGACACGCGCGGTCGGCGCCAGCGGCGCACAGATCAAAGTGGGAGTGATTCCCTCCAGCACAAGCCGGAAGAGCAGGACAGACAATGCTTAAACGCTATTCTCTCGATCGCCTTTTGCACCAGCTCGGCGGATGGTACCTGACCCTCCTGATCGCGGTAGTGCAAATCGTCGCCCTGGCAGGAGCAGTCCCTGGAATTCTCTCCATCCGGTCCAACACTGAATTTGATGAGCAGAGACTGCGCGCTTTTTCAATCTATATTCCGATCCTGACCATCCTTGCCCTTCTGATCCTGCTCTATATCAGCACGAAAATTACACCGGGCGCTCGCAAAAAACTCGATGTCTGGTGGGACGATACGATCCGGTTGAAGCCTGACGACGATCTGGCGGCCTGGCGCGATATTACGGCTCTGACCTGGCGCTATGCGATTGCTGCCGGAATCGTCATCTTCATCGTTGTGATCCTGCCGGCATTTTCCATTGCGCGTCCTGAAGGCCATTCATTTATTTCGGCCTTTCAGCCTGGAGACCTGAGCGCCTCGGAACCCTTTTATATCCTGCTCGGCGGAATGGTGGCTTTGCTCGGCACGGTGATCCTTTCAATCCTGCTGCTTGAGCACTTCACCCTCCCTATCAGATTGCTCCTGCTCCCAAAGGATTTTGAGATGCAATTGCAGGGGCGCTCCGGGCTTCTGCTGGTCAGCAAATTCCTTGGCCTGACTTTTGTACTGGTTGGGATCGCGATCCTGCTGATCTGCCCGATTGGTTATCAGCACACCATGCGGGCCCTCTTTACGGAAGTAAGCTCGACCGAAATCTTCCTTGATTTGCGACTTCAGGGAGTTCTCTTTGGCATTCTGGCCCTGGGAATGGGAGCAGGCTTCTCATACTATGTCTCCAGATCGATTTCGGATCCGGTCAACAATTTGATCGAAACATTCAACAAGATCGAACAGGGCGATCTGACACAGCGCGTCACGGTCAGCGCCACCGATGAATTGGGTATTGTGACCGTGCAGTTCAACCGCATGGTCTCCCGCCTCGAAACGCTGCAGAGCACACTCGAGCAGCAGGTGGTTGAGCGCACCAGGCAACTGGCGGCCACAAACGAGGTCGGCAGAGTGGCGGCGACCAGCATGGATCCGGAAACGCTGCTGGCCCGCATCATTCCTCTTTTCCCCGAACAATTCGGATACTACTTTGCAGCAGCCTATCTGCTGGATGCCAGCGGCAAATGGGCCGAATTGAAGGAGGCCTCGGGTGAAGCCGGACGAGTGCTCAAGCAAAATCGCCACCGCCTCGACCTGTCCGGAAAGAGCATGGTGGGCGGCGCCATCCGCGAACGCTCCCCTCGGATTGCACAAGTTGCGTCGGAGGAAAAGCAGCGCTTTGAAAACCCGCTCCTGCCATATACGCGCTCCGAAATTGCGCTGCCCCTGATGGTTGGCGATCGGGTCTTCGGCGCCCTGGACGTCCAGTCCACGCGGGAAGCAGATTTCAGCCCGCACGTGATCGAGACGCTCAAGAACATGGCAGGCCAGGTTTCGATTGCACTCGAAAATGCCCGTCTCTTCCAGGAAGCGCAGCAGATCATTAAGGAAATGCGTGCCATCCAGCAGCAGTATCTGCTCGAAGGCTGGAGGGGCTTTGCGGAAGAAAATGAAAAAATGGAATATCGTATCGGCGAGGAAGCCGACGAGAATTCCAGAAGGCTGGAGGTACCCATCAGCCTGCGCGACCAGGTTCTGGGCCAGATCACGCTGGAAGGCAGCGAAAGCTGGACGGCGGAACAACAAAGTCTCGTGGATGCCGTTGCAACACAGGCTGCCATCGCCCTGGAAAATGCACGCCTGGTAAGCGAAAGCCGCCACATCGCGTTGCGCGAACGCATGGTGGCCGAGATCAACTCGAAGATCTGGGCCTCGGCGACCATCGATGGCGTTTTGCAGACTGTTGTAAAAGAACTGGGCCGGCGGCTGGATGCCTCGCAGGTCATGATCGAACTCGAAATGGATGAAAAGCCATGACAGCCAACAGCAAGCTCTTTTCCATTACAGAGTGGCGTGAACGCTTCTTGCGCTCCCTTAAATACCCTATCGTCGTGTTTGGGCTAGTGGCCTTAATCGCGAGTCTTTTCACAACTACCAACGGCCTGCTGGTTGCCTTGTACATCGTGGCGTACGGCGCCTTGCTCGCAATAACCTTTATCCGGCTGCCTTACAATGTTCGTGCCGGTGTTTTCCTGTTCGTCCTTTATGCCATTGGGGCCAGCGGAGTCTTCAAGGAAGGATTATGGGGGGATGCGCGGTTGTTCTTTCTTACGTTCGTTTGTATGTCGCTCCTGCTATTCAGGCTTGAAGTCGGTTATTTCGCGATCGCGCTCAGCTTGATTACCGTGGCAGTCGGGGGGCTGCTGATCAACAGCGGCGCGGTTCAGCTTAGCAGCGCCGAAGTGACGGTTCCCGGCTCTCTGTCAGCCTGGGTTGACATGAGCGTCGTTCTACTGGTGCTGGCCGGTATCTTGATCTACGGGTTGCAGCTCTTTCAGGTTGAGTTTGCGAAAGCCCAGGAATCCACCATTTCCACGCTGAAAACGCTTGAGGCAGAGCATGTCGCACTGGAACAAAGGGTGGAGGAGCGCACAGCCGGATTGACGAAAAAGACCGAGCAGTTCCGGGCCGCCTCGGCGATCGCCCGCAAAACAGCCGAGCTGCAGGACCTGGCTTCCCTGCTCAATACGGTGGCCAGGCTGGTAACAGATCAGTTTGGTTTTTACCACACAGGGATCTTCCTGATCAATGAGAGCGGGGATCATGCTGTCCTGCAGGCGGCCTCCTCCGAGGGCGGCCAACGGATGATCGAAAAAGGACATGCACTATCTGTGGGGACACAGGGCATCGTAGGCTATGTGGCCGCCCAGAAGAAACCCCGCATTGCACTGGACGTCGGAATCGATGCCGTTTTCTTCAACAACCCCGACCTGCCGATGACCCGTTCCGAGGTGGCACTGCCCATGCTGGTTCGAAACAAGATGCTCGGCGTGCTGGATATTCAGTCCGACAAGCCGCAGGCCTTCAATACTGACGACATCGAGGTGCTGCAGACCCTCGCAGATCAGGTCGCCATTGCGATTGAGAATGCCCATTTGCTGGATGAGACCCAGGCCGCGATCATCCAACTCGAGGCACTGACAGCCGTTCGCACGCGCGAAGCCTGGAGCAGAAAACTCCGTGAAAGAAGCCGTGTCTTTACCTACACTCCGCTTGGCCTGCGTGCTGAAAGGCTACCCCAGCACGAGGGTGAAGCAGTCCGCATCCCCATCCTTTTGCGCGGGCAAAAAATCGGAAACATTTCGATCGCCAGAAAGGGTGATGTCACCTGGAGCAAGCTGGATGAGAACCTGATCCAGGATGTAGCCAATCAGGTGGCCCTAGCAGTGGATAATATTCGCCTCCTTGAGGAAGCAACTCAGCACGCCAGGCAGGAACAGGCAGTGGGCAAACTGGCGAATCGCTTCAGCCAGTCACTGGACCTGGATACACTTCTCCAATCCGCGGCGCGCGAACTGGGACAGCTGCCCGATGTTTCTGAAGTCTCAGTCGCCATCGGCCGGCAGACCGAACAAACCTCTCCGCCCAGAAAACGCTCACAGCGCAATCAGAGCCAACAATGAAGACAAGCAAATCGCAAAGCGACATTCAGACCATAGACAAGCATCTCGCGCAGACGCTTCATGCAAGCGTGCGTCACAACCCGCTCTTCCTCGGAGTGGCAGGGCTGGGCTTCATTGCGATTTTCCTGTTCACCCAAATTGGCATCCTGGGGGAACCGGCCCCCCAACTGTTGAACATCGGACTGATCACCCTGCTGTATGCAGGCGCGGAGCTCGTCATTCTGGCTCTAGCCCGGCGCAATAAAGGGATCGCGGCCAACTTGTACGGTTCGCTGGCCAACGCGGTGTTCGTCGTCTTTTTGACTGTTTACTGGCAGGGAATTGGTCTCATCGCCGTCCTGCTGGCAGCCATCGCGCCCATTATGGCGCTGCGCAACGGGCTGCCCCGCAAATATATTCCCCTGCTCGTCCTGCTGATCGCGGGGGTCGTTGGCAGCATCATATACATTGACGCCAATTCGTCGATCGAGCGTCTCCAGACCACCAGCACCGGCGCGATTGCCAGTATCGTTTTTCTGATTGCCACCAGCCTGTTGATCATCACCATTACGATCATCTCACAGAATAGAAGGTTCCGAAGCCTGCAGAGATTGCTGCTGACATCCTTCATCATTATTGTGACCATCCCAACTTTGATGACGGCTGTGCTGTCAGCATTAGGCGCCTATACTAACAGTCAGGCCCAGACTCTTGATTCCCTTGAGGCCATCACCAGCCTGAAAACGAACCAGATTGGCACCTTATTGACCGACTCCCAAAAGGATGCGAAGGCCCTTTTGACCGACACCCGGTTTGCATCAAGCGCGCTGGATATTTTGAGTTCCAACGAGCTTGCTCCCCTGGTGCAGGAAAACCTCAAGCGGGAAGCACGCGCCCGGATGGTCGCCGTTTTGGGTGCACAGGAGGAGTCCTACAATGAAATCATGGTCTTCGACACTCACGGCAACGTGGTCATCTCCACCATTCCGAGCAGAGAGGGGAAAAACTTCCAGAACCAGACCTTTTTCCGGCTGGGGTTCGTCAGGTTTTATGCTGCATTTGTAAATGAGCCTTCCTTCCGCTATGAGAACATGGTCGTTGCGACCCCGATCTTTGATACGAACGGACGGGACATGCGCGGTGTTCTCGTGCTGCGCTCGAATGGCGCTGCCATCAAGGCCATCATGGAGAGCACGGCCGGATTCAGCGAAGCCGATACCTATCTGGTCGACCTGAACTATCACCCGGTTACCAAAACCCATGAGGCTGCTGCCCTGGTGCGCACCAAACCGACCGTGGATGTCGTGACGAATAATGTTTCGATCGGCAGGAGCACCTATCAGAACTATGCCAATCAAACAGTGCTGGGATATTACGAATGGTTCCAGCCGATGGAACTGGTCGCGGTCGCCGAGGTGCCGGTAAGTTTTGTTGTTGCCAATTCACTGCAGGCTCTGGGAGGCAGTGCCCTGCTGGCATTGTTTGTGATTGCCATTGCGATTGCAGCGGTCGCCATCTCTGCCCGGGCCATTGCAGAACCGATCAAGGCTCTCGCGCAGACCACCGAAAGTTTTGCGGCTGGAGATTTATCCGTTCGGGCTGCCGTGGATCGGGAAGATGAGATCGGTGCCCTGGCGAAAGACTATAACGAGATGGCGGCCCAACTCCAGGAAGTCATCGGCAACCTGGAGAAACGCGTGGCCGCCCGCACGCGGGACCTGGAGGATCAAGGCCTGCGCCTGCGTGTCGCCGCCGAGATCGCACGAGATGCGGCCTCTGCGCGCGATCTGCGGGAATTGCTCACCCGGGCCGCCGAACTGATCTGCAACCGCTTCAGTTTTTACCACACAGGCATTTTCCTGCTGGATAACGACAAGGAATTTGCAGTTCTCGTTGCCTCTCCGACAGAGGCCGGCAGACAGATGATGGAGAACAACCACAAGCTGCGGGTGGGAGAAATGGGAATTGTCGGACGCGTCTCAGCAACCGGGGAACCGCGCGTGACATTGGATACGGGCACGGACGCCGTTTATTTTAATAATCCATATCTGCCAAATACACATTCAGAAATGGCACTGCCGCTAAAAGTGGAAACCGACATCATCGGTGTGCTTGACGTGCAGAGCGATCAGCCAGAGGCCTTCAACGAGGATGATGTGGCAATCATGCAAATCCTGGCCGATCAGCTTGCCACAGCCATTCAACGCACTCGCCTGTTGCAGGAGGTGGAAAGAAACCTGAGCGAGCTGGAAGCCGCCTATGGCAGGTTTACCGTCGATAACTGGAAGAGGCTCTCAGAAAACCGCTCGACGGGCAACATCGGTTATCGATTTAATAACATCCGCCTTGAGCCCATCACAGAACTGCCCGAGCTGGCCAGCGAAGCGTTCAAGACCGGAACCACCATCAATTCCAACGGCAACGCGCCGGAAGGCGGAAAGGAACACAAGGTCGCCGTACCGATCAAATTGCGCGGGCAGACCATCGGCGTGGTCAGCTTCGTTCTCAAGGAAGGCTATGACAGCAACACCATCGCCATTGTCGAATCGGCCGCCGAACGTCTCGCTGCAGCAATGGAGAGCGCCCGCCTCTATGAGGAAGCCCGGCTGCGTGCAGATCGCGAACAATCCATTTCGCGCGTAACGACTGCCATCAGCGCCTCCACCGAATATGAGCAGATCCTGCAGACCACGGTCCGGGAAATCGGCAATATCTTGATCGACACCGAGGTCGCCATTCAGATCCTGGCCGAACCCCCAACAGGCTCACAGACTGAACAGGGAGGTCAATAAGATGCAAAACCTATTGCGCAGCCTTTTTACTCTACCGCTCTTTCCTGAGGATGAGGATAAAACCCGCTCCGTAGCCATCTTGAACAGGATTGGCCACAGCATAGCCGCGGCAATACTACTGGCATTTTTATGGCGATTCATTTCTACTGGAGGAACGACCTTCAACATCGTGGATCAAATCCTGCTGGTAAGCATTCTGCCAATCGAGTTGATCCTCTTCGTTTCCCGTCGGGGATATGTGAAGATCGCCAGCCTGCTTCTGGTCGGCACAATTTGGATTGGATTATCGTACCTGGCCTGGTCGTCAGAGGGTATTCGAGATGTTACATTTTTTGGATATTTCCTTCCAATTTTGATGGCCGGGCTCCTGCTTGGATGGCAGGGATTACTGGGATTTACGTTCGCCAGCATTCTTTCGGGTTGGGCTATGGCCTATGCAGAGACAAACCAGTTATTGGTTTTCATTCTGGACCAACCCTTTAACTTTGCACTCTACATGACGATCATTTTGAGCCTGACAGGTCTGCTCACAAACCAGATGATCAGCAACCTGCAGAACGCGTTGAACAAAGCGCGTGCGACCACGCAAGAACTGTCCACTTCCAACAAGGAATTGAGTCGTCTTCGAGATGACCTTGAGAAGCGCGTCGAAGAACGGACCTCGGAGCTTGAACGGCGCGCATCGCAACTGGAGGCCGTTTCAAGCGTTGCGCGCGCGATTGCTTCCGTGCAAGATATTGATACGCTGCTTCCGGCCATTACCAAACTGATCAGCAAACAATTTGGCTATTACCATGTTGGCATTTTCCTGCTGGAT
>JBAVVF010000604.1:0-2807 GCA_049697155.1 Anaerolineales bacterium | reverse complement strand
CGGCTTACCCCGCCTTTCAAGGCCTCTTCCGCACCCAGCACCTTCTTCTTCATGCGGCCCTGGGCCGCCTCGCTCGCGGCCGGGAGCTGACTCTGCGGCAGCTGCCAGATCAGTGTCGATTCATCCGGGAAGTTCCTCATCAGCCCGGGGACGGCCGTCAGCAGGATCAGGGTCTCTGCCTTCAGGGCCGAGGCGACCATCGCCGCGGCCCGGTCCGCGTCGACGTTGAGAGCTTCGCCTCTCTCACTGACCGCCACGGGAGCAATCACAGGCAGGTAACCGGCGTTCAAAAGTAAATGTAGCAGCTCACTGTTGACCGCTTCGATCTTCCCCGTGTAATCGTCACGGATGATTTTTCGTTTGCCGTTCTCGATACTTTGAACGGCATCCTTTCGCGCGGCCTGCATCAACCGGCCGTCCAGTCCGCACAGGCCAAAGGCGTTAACGCCCAGCATCTGCAATTGCTCCGTCAGCAGCGAATTGACCTTGCCGTTGACCGCCATCAGGAAGATCTCCAGCGTTTTGCGGTCGGTGTAGCGGGAGGTGTAGCCGGAAGGCGACGTGATCATCTTCGGGGGGGCGCCCAATCCTTCGCCCAGGGCATTGGCCTCGGCCGAACCGCCGTGCACAAGCACAAGTTTTTGTCCCTGGGCAAGCTGTTCGCATACATCCCGGCAGATCGCGGAAAAGTCCACGCCTTCCGTGCCGCCAAGCTTGACTACAACGATTTCAGTATTCATCCTTCCGCCTTCATCCTTTTATATCGGGTGCAGCCCGGTAAACTCCAAGCCTATTGTTTCTTCCCAGCCCATCATCAAATTCATGCATTGCACTGCCGAACCCGCGGCGCCTTTCATCAGGTTATCGATTGCGCACATGGACACGACGTGCCCGCTGCCCTCATCCAATTCAAAGCCCAGGTCGGCATAGTTTGTGCCGGCCAGGATCTTCGGCTCGGGCACGCGGTAGATGCCGCGCTGCTCCTTGACGATCCGCACAAAGGGGTTTTCGTTGGCGACCGCGCGATAGGCTTTCCACAAATCCTTTGTGGTCACGCTCTGCCGAACTTTCGCGTGAGCTGTTGCCAGCACGCCGCGCACCAGATCCACGGCGGTCATGGTCAGCGTTACCCGCTCCAGGCACAATTCCTGCATCACTTCGGCGGTGTGCCGGTGTCCAAAGGCGGAGAAGGTCCGGATGACGTTTGCGCGTTCGGCATGATGTGACCCTGCATTCCCCTCCGCGCCCGACTCCGACGAGCCAACTTTGACCTCGATGATGACCGGAGAAGACAAGTCAAGCAAATCTGCTTTGACCAGCGGCAGGAGCGCAAGGTTGCTCGCCGTGGCATTACATCCCACGCCGCTGACATAACTTGCGTTGGCCAGTTCGGCGCGATGCAATTCTGGTAATCCATACACGAACATGCCTAACCACTCAGGTGCGGCATGTTTCTCGCCATACCACTGCTCGTAAAACGCCGCATTGCGCAGGCGGAAATCTGCTGCAAGGTCGATAATCCTGGCAGCCACCCTGGCATATTCCTCGATATGATGTTGGGCCTGTCCGTGCGGCTGGGCGAGAAAAAGGACATCCACCGGTTCCAGCGCGGCCGGATCACTGAACTTCAATTGCGTGCGTTTGCGCAGGTTTGGATGAACCTGGTACACGTACTCGCCCAGATGCGAACGCGATGTGACCTGCTTCACGTCGATGTGCGGATGGCCCAGCAACAGCCGCAGCAGTTCTCCGCCTCCGTAACCCGATCCGCCGATAATGGATGCTGTCGTCATTGAACATACTCCTTGGCTGCAACGTTAACCACATATTCTACGATCTCACTTGCGATATCGACCCCGCTGACCGGCTGCAGGGTATGGAATTCCATCGTGTGGTTGATCTCATTGACGATCAGGCCGCGCTGCGGGTGTTCGACCAGGTCGACGGCCAGCACCCCCCCACCCACCGAGGCGGCCGCGCGCAGGCTCAGGTCTTCGATCTCCGGCGTGATCGGGCAAAGCTCGCCCTCGCCGCCGCGGGCCGTGTTCGTGATCCAGTGCTCCGACTTGCGGTACATGGCTGTCAGCACATTCCCGCCGATCACGATCACGCGGATGTCGCGTCCGGGCTTTTCGATGTATTCCTGAATGTAAAAGACGGAATGCTGCGCCGACCCGAGCGTCGCTTTATGTTCGAGCACTGCTTCGGCCGCGTCCCGGTCATTGACCTTGGCCAGCAAGCGGCCCCACGAACCCACCACAGGCTTGAGCACAACGGGGTAACCAAGCGCTTCGATCGCCTCCAGCGCGGCTTCCGGTGTGAAGGCGGTGACATTATGCGGTTGAGGTACCCCGTCACGCGCCAGGACCGCGCTGGTCATCAACTTATCACCGCAGATCTCAGCAACCTGGGCGGTGTTCACCGTCGGCACACCGAAGGCATTCAACAGTCGCAGCGCGTACAGTCCGCTGTTATAGCCAATGCTGCGTTCCAGCACCGCGTCGTATTGCTGCCACGGCTCCGGACAATTCAAATCAAAATGGATGGCACGGTCATCCAGCCGGTCATAATCGATGCCGCGTTTTTCCAGCGCACCGAAGATCCATTTCTCCTCGACACGGACACGGGAATAAAGAACACCTATTTTTAATCGTCGTTGCATGAGTTCTCCATTGGCAGATGATGGACCACAGAACATTGTCCATGGTCCATCGTCCATCGTCTATTCCCCCCAATCCTCCTGTTCCATGGGAGCCAGATCGATCGCCGCGGGATCAAGCGCGGTGACTTCCAAATCGACGCCGCAA
>JBAVVF010000603.1:0-4658 GCA_049697155.1 Anaerolineales bacterium | reverse complement strand
AAGCTGGGGAGCGTGCCTGGACCAAGTCTTATCAGTAATACCTCCGACTTGGTCCATTGCTGCTTGCTTTTTAGGAATTGGATGATTCTCTTTTATTGCGTCTTCTCGTAGCTTTCGCAAATCATCGAGCTTAATCTTCGTTTGCAATTGCGGTTCACGCTTTAGAAAACCTGGTTCATTAGTTTGGATAGCACGGTGGGACTTTAGTTCAAGACTGCTGGCTGGTAAGTTCGTTATCACTTCGAATGCGATATCGATATCCTGCCATAGATCTTCAAGCATCCATACAACCTCAGGCGCATGACAAGTAACTCGCACTTGCGTCCGATATTCACCAACGTGGTGGCACTTGAGATCAAATACATTCACATTCTTATCAAAAGGTATGGGAGATTGCTGTCCAAACACTAAGGAGTACCGCGCCTGGACAAGCAAGATTAACTGCTCTTGATTCATCCATAAATCGGAAAACTCTGCTATGAAAGATATGTTTTCAGCAAGCAACTTTCGAACGAAGTCTTTATTCAACGTGCCTTCTGGTACTGGTACATCTTCAGGAATAGCCTTTTTGATCGCGTCTTGAATCGCAACCCAATAATTTGCATCTTCATCGACTTCATCAAAGAGGGAAAAAGTAGGGGTAAAACCCCGCTTACCATCCTCGACTATTTTTTGCTTAAACCAATCATCTAACCAGGTTAGAGTTTCCCTCGCTTCAGCTTTGAGTATTATCGTTCGTTTCGACATAGCACATCCTTTACGATGCTGGCCTGGGATGTACTATAATGACATCACCAAGCTGCCGTAATCAGCTTGATCATCGCCCTGTCGTGCTGGAACACACAGGGCGATTTAATAATTTTTCGGCATTATAGCACTCAAGTTCCAAATCTAACTTGGACACATAATTCTGGTTCTGCGATCGCAAGAAAACCGTGCTGTTATGCCCCGTAACAGCACCGAGATTGGATCATTTTCGCGAAGTCGACTGTTTGCCTACACCGCCGTGGAATTCGGGGCGCTTGACCCTAAATTGCCGGAGCGGTATTAGCTGAAAACTCATCTCAAATTCCTATTTTGAGCACGTGTTGCCGGGCTTAGAGGCCGAAGATGATGAGGAATGATGAGGTTATCGGCTACAAGGGAACGCTTCCTATCAGAAAATCTTGCCTGCTAACAGGGAAATATCAGGCAAATCTATACGAAAAACCCTGAGGAACCCTGAGGTTTTTAGATAACGAACCTGTTGCTTAGCCTGCTTAATAGGCTGAGAACAGACAAAATGTCATGTTTTGTGAGGTTGTCAATAACTCTATGATGTTGCTGTTTCCCTGCTCTTAGCAGCAAAGGTGGTTACAAATGAGTTTTCAACATTGCAAAATTCGTCGGGCAGGACAGCAAAATATTACAAATTGGTCCTAATTCTCCTGTATAATTTCTAAAAGGGAGTTGACTCTCAACTTTGCAGCCATGACAGATCACGATTTCGTCGACAAAAAATCCCTCTCCGAGCGTGACATTTGCACCAAGTTCATCACGCCTGCCATTCGCGACGTATCGGGCTGGACTGACCTGCAATTTTTCGAGGAGTTTACTCTCGGAAAGATCCATGTACGGGGAAAACGTGTGGCGCGCGGAGTGCGGGACCGGGCAGATTACATCCTTTTTTACAAGAAAAACCTACCTTTGGCAATCATCGAAGCCAAGGACAATAACCACGAGATCGGCGCGGGCATGCATCAGGCGTTACGGTACTCCGAGATGCTTGATATTCCGTTTGCCTACAGCAGCAACGGGGATGGGTTTATCGAGCATGACCGCACAAAGACAGAAGGTCCGCTGGAACAAGAGCTCGGCATCAATCAATTCCCCTCGCCGCAAGAGCTGTGTGAACGATATAAGGCCTGGAAGCAGATCAGCCCGGAAGAAGAGAAGATCGTCACCCAGCCTTATTTCATTGGAGACAAGCCGCCGCGTTATTACCAGCAGGTAGCGATCAACCGCACAGTGGAAGCCATTGCCAAGGGACAGAGTCGCATCCTGTTGGTGATGGCGACCGGCACGGGTAAGACCTATACGGCATTCCAAATTATGTGGCGCTTGTGGAAGGCGAAAAAGAAGAAGCGCATCCTCTTCCTGGCCGACCGCAATATCCTCGTGGACCAGGCTCGTCTCAACGATTTCAAGCACTTCGGCGATGTGATGACCAAGATCGCGGACCGCACCGTGGATAAATCGTTCGAGGTGTACCTGGCACTGTATCAGGCGGTTTCAGGCACTGAAGAAGAGATGAACATTTACAAGCAGTTCTCACGCGACTTCTTCGACCTCATCTTCGTGGATGAGTGCCATCGCGGCAGCGCCGCAGAGGATTCCGCGTGGCGACAGATCCTGGAATATTTTCAATCGGCAACCCAGATTGGTCTGACGGCAACGCTGCGCGAGACCGTGGATATTTCCAATATCGATTACTTCGGCGAACCGCTGTACACCTATTCACTCAGACAGGGCATTGAAGATGGTTTCCTCGCTCCTTACAAAGTGATTCGCATCGAGATCGACCGCGATATCGAAGGCTGGCGGCCGCGCCTGGGCCAGCGGGATGCCTACGGGTACGAAATCCCGGATGAGGTGTATTACGGTACGGACTTCGATAAGTCACTTGTGATCGAAGAGCGCACGCAATTGGTCGCGCGGCTGGTAACCGAGCATCTCAAGAATACCAGTCGAATGCACAAGACAATCGTGTTCTGCCGGGATATTACGCATGCCGAAGAGATGCGCCGCGCGCTGATCAACGAAAATGGTGACCTGTTTTCGCAGAATCACAAATACATCATGCGGATCACGGGGGATAACACAGACGGCAAGCGCGAGCTGGACAACTTCATCGACCCGAATGAGCCTTACCCCGTCATTGTCACCACGTCGAAACTGCTGAACACCGGCGTGGATGCGCAAACCGTGCACTTGATCGTGCTGGATTCCATCATCAATTCGGTGCCCGAGTTCAAGCAGATCATCGGGCGCGGAACGCGCGTCCTCGAGAGGAAGAAAAAGCTGTACTTCACGATCATGGATTTCCGCAACGCCACGCGCCTCTTCCGCGACCCTGACTTCGACGGCGACCCGGTACAGATCTATGAGCCGAAACCCGAGGAGCCGGTCACGCCCATCGAAACGGAATCAGACGTCGCTGAGGACGAAACAGAAGAGGAAGACGACAAGCCGCGCAAATACATGGTCAAGGAGAAGGTGGGGGTGTACGTCAATTCGTCTCATGTCCAGTATATCGGCGCGGACGGGCAGCTCGTGACCGAGTCGTTCACGGATTACACCAGGCAGAACCTAATCACAAAATATCCGACGATCGAGACGTTCCTGACTGCCTGGTTCAACGCCGAACGCAAGCAAGCGATCGTGGCTGAGTTGCTCGAGCAGGGCGTCTTTCTGGACAAGGTGCAGGAAGAGGTGGGGCTGGACCTCGATCCGTTCGACCTGATCTGCCACATCGCCTTCGACCGGAAGGCATTGACGCGCGGCGAGCGCGCCAACAACGTCCGGAAGAACCCGAAATACTTCGAGAAGTACGGCGAGGTGGCTCGCAAGGTGCTCGAGGCGCTGGTGACCAAGTTCGCGGATGACGGATATGCCACCCTCGACAAAGTCCTGGATGAGGGCGAACTGGTAAACTTCCTGAGCGCGCCGCCCTTCGATGGATTTGGGCGCCCTCTGGAGGTGGTTCGGGCCTTCGGCGGCAAGGAAGGGTTCCGCCAGGCGATGCGCGAGCTGCAGGATATTATTTATCAGGATTAAACTTTCACGTCATTGCGAGGGCGAAGCCCGAAGCAATCTCATAATCAATCAAGGGATTGCTTCGTCGGGATTTCGACGCTACGCGTCTCAACCCTCCTCGCAATGACGGATTATAGGAAAATAAATGTCCATTTCGACAACGATTAAAGCAATACAAGATATTATGCGGCAGGATGCCGGCGTGGACGGTGACGCGCAGCGCATTTCACAGCTCACATGGCTGCTGTTCCTGAAAATCTTCGATGACCGCGAGTCGGAATATGAGCTGGATAGCGCCTACCATTCTCCGATCCCCGAGAACCTGCGCTGGCGCAATTGGGCAAGCGATGAGGAAGGCATCACAGGCGACGAGCTCCTGCAATTCGTGGACCAGAAACTGTTCCCCACGCTCAAAGACCGCGCGAAGATGCTTGCCAACGGCAACCCGCGCGCCCAGGTGGTGCACGATGTCTTCGTCGATTCGTACAACTACATGAAGTCGGGCACGCTGCTGCGGCAGGTGATCAACCGCATCAACCAGATCGACTTCACCTCCAGCGAGGACCGTCACCTCTTTAACGACTTGTACGAGAAGATCCTGCGCGACCTGCAGAGTGCAGGCAACGCAGGGGAGTATTACACCCCGCGGGCAGTGACCCAGTTCATGGTCGATATGACCGACCCGCAGCTGGGGCAGATCGTCCTCGACCCGGCCTGCGGCACGGGCGGGTTCCTGGTCTGCGCGCTGGAGCACGTCCGCAGGAACTACGTCAAGACCGATGCCGACCGCAAGGTGCTGCAAACGTCCGTCCGGGGGATCGAGAAGAAACCACTCCCGCACCTGCTGGCGACGACGAACCTGA
>JBAVVF010000602.1:0-6431 GCA_049697155.1 Anaerolineales bacterium | reverse complement strand
GAGCCGCTGCCGACCGACCCGCCCATGACGGAATAACCCGTCGCGACCGCGTCCCCGGTGGCCACTGAACCGGCCGCCGAAACGCCGACAGTCGGTGTACCTGTAACCGGCGAAGCGACCATCAATGTCGCCGAGGTCGGAACCTTCGGCCAGGCTCTGGTGGATGGCGAAGGGCGCACGCTCTATCTCTTTACGAATGATACCCAGGACAGTGGTACGAGCGCCTGCGCGGACGACTGTGCCATCGAGTGGCCGCCCGTGACCAGTCAGGGTGCTCCGGCAGCCGGCGCGGGCGTGGATGCAACCCTGCTCGGCACGATCACGCGTGCGGATGGCAGCATGCAGGTCACGTACAATGGCTGGCCTCTTTATTACTTCGATGAAGATACAGCCCCCGGTGATGCCAACGGCCAGGGCATGGGAGGCGTCTGGTTCCTGGTCTCGCCCACCGGTGAGATGATCCAATAAACGGTCCAGACTTTATCAATGGAATGTATTCGGGCGAGGTGAAAACCTCGCCCGAACTATTTAATGGGAAAGTTCGTATTATGAAAACATCCTTCTAGTCCTGTGATACGCGCGGGTCGAACTTTGAAGCCGCTCCGATGAGCTGCTTCAAATAATCCCAGGGCGCATCGTCGTATGACTTTAGCCTGATGTAGCGTTTATATTTTTGAGTCCCCTCGAAGAGTCCGCGCGGCTCGGAGAGGAACGACCCGTGGATAAACGCCAGCCGGACGTGATCCTTTTCGACGGCGATCTGGCAGATGCCCGCGCTGACGAGTCCGCCGCGCCCCTCGTGGAAGTAGCTCAGGCCTCCCCAGCGGATCACCTCGACTGCCTCCGGCACAACGGAGGCAATCACGTTCCTTAATTCCAGGACGATGTCCTGTAAATGCCTGGGCGTGCGGCAGAGAAAGGTCTCGACCTGATGGATGGGGAGCATTATTTACCTTTGTATACTTTCAGCAATTCGACCCGGGCCTGTGGAGCAAAGGCCAGCACATTGTCCCGGATGTGTTCCAAATGTTCCATCACTGTCTGCTCTGCGATTCCCGGCGGCGCGTAGACGGTGAAGATCGCATTCTTTGTATTCGGTGTAATCTGCGCGCGCTGGTCGGGGCCGTAGACGATACTCGAAATGACACCGGCCTGGTCGCTGATCAGCATGTCGCCGGGCTTGAGCACCTGCTCTTCTCCGCGCAGTAACGTGTATTGTTCCGTTCCAGACGCGACATCCAGAGTGAGAGGCAGCTGCAATACTTCCAGGTCGTGACCGGCTGTCAGCAGGAGATCCTGCATCTCGGCCATGAACATCGATTCCACCAGCGTGGCGACGCTCGGGATCGATTTCCCTTTCAAGACGATGGACTCAAGCTGCAGCTGGATGTGATAGGTCTTCTTGAACTGGCGGTAGTATTCAGTGTAGGCTTGCAAGACCGGATGGCTGGCAATTGCAGCACGATCCTGCCCGGAAAACCGGGCGCGCAGTTCCTCCTCCAGCGCGGCTTTGCGACTCTCCAACTCGGCGTGGTGGGCAGGATTCGATACAGCCCGCATTACCAGCACACCCGCGTGCGCCTCGGGATAGGTGGATTTCCAGGCGGATGTAACTTCAAACATCTGAATTTTCTCCGATCTTCTGAGTTGATTTTACTTTGCAAATATATTTACCAGGCCGAGGTTGGCTGGGCTATCTTATTCCTGTGCAAGTTGACCCCTCAATTCATCCTCCCAAACTGTCACCCGATTACGACCGGTCTGTTTGGCGTGATATAGCGCCTTATCAGCTGTGGCAATAAGCTCTTCACTTGTATTTCCATGCATGGGGAATACCGAGATGCCGCAGGACACCGTAGCTTTTACGTCAGTGTATTCCAGAGGCATGGTTGCTCCCAGGAACAATTTCCTCCAGCGCTCGGCGATCTGATACGCTTTCTCAGCTGTTATATTTGGAAGCACCACCAGAAATTCCTCGCCTCCATACCGGCAGACAATGTCGCCGATGCGTGTTCGGCCCAGGAGCTGTGTCGCCAGTTTTTGCAATACGATATCCCCGGCATTATGTCCAAAGGTATCGTTTACATTTTTAAAGTGATCGATATCTATCATTACAAAACTGAGCGATTGGTTTTCACGTCTGGCACGTGCAAACTCCTGTTCCAATCTTTGATACAGGTAACGACGATTGTACAGACCCGTGAGCGGATCGCGAATAGCTTGTTCCTGCAATTCAGCCTGCGCTTTCTTAAGCGGGGTGATGTCCCGCCAGACTACAAGGCGGCCGATCAGGTTCCTGTGTTTGTCGTACAGGGGCGACACTTTCAGATCGAGGTAGCTTTTGGACGGATGGTCAATGCACACCTCGATGCGGATATCGTTGACTTCATAAAGCGCTTTGACCACATCCGACCATTCCGAAAAAACATCTTCAACGAGCTCGCCAATTCTTGACTTCTTGGTGAATCTGAGGACTTGTTCTGCCGCCGGATTGATGTCCACCAATCTGTTCCGGGAATCGAGTACCAGGAGTCCATCGCCCATGTTTTCAATGAGGACATGCCGGGCAATTGGGATGATATTCAGAAGACGATAGCGCAGCAGGGCGTATGCGAAGGCTAATCCGGCAATTGTGAACGTGAGCGGCGTGTTATCGGCATTGGGAAATGGCCTGAAGCCAACCACGAAAAGAAGACTGCTGAGCCATGGAAGACCGATGGCGATTAAGATCACCACGATTTGTTTCCTGTAGATTCCTGAAGTCTGCATGGATCTGCGTACAAGCACGACAAAGCCAATCAAAATCAGCAGGTAGGAATAAATGACGTTGGTCCAGAAGATCGGACCGGCACCCATGATCATGCCAATCTGCTGAGTTGGACTGTCTCCAAAGAACAGCCCATGCCTCGGGTCGGTGAACAGGGCGATCAGTACGAGCACCGGTTCAATGCAAAGAGCAAGGATGAGCGGGCGCTTCAGCAGGCTGCCCAGACCGGATAGCTGCAGGGCAAACATCATGAATGCGGCGGGAACAAGGACGGCTGACACGTACGTTATATATAACCAGAAGTTTGGATACGGCGCGGCCGCATTTGCCCAGAACAGGCTGTAGGTTAAGTCCCACCAGCTTAGCGCGAACATAAAGATCCCCAATGGGATGGAGCCTGAAGTAGTCCGGCGTGTTTGCAGGACCAGTACTCCCGTCACAAGACAGATCGCCCCTGCGATCATTAAAGCGACGCTGTAGGTAACGTTTGGGGGGGTCACTCTGGCCTTTATTTATGCATATTGAATGGCTTGACTGATATTATACCTGCCCGCTGTTTCGGTTTTCAACGTTACTCTTCCCAATCGGGTATCGAACGCTTTTGAAGCCAGACAGGTCGGTACACCAAAAGGCGACAGCCATGGCAAACATGGCTGTCAGCTGGAACTCGAAACCCCTCCAAATCGCGTTTATTGCACCGTGATCTGCGTGTAGACCGGATATTGATTCCCATCCAGGTCTTCGATGATGAAACCGACCAGATATTCGCCGGCCGCGGCGTAAAGCTGCTCCCAAACAAATGGGTTGGCTCCAAAGATGAGAGTTTCCCCGTTTTCATAGACGATCCGGGTCTCACCGGAGGAGGTGGTTTCGAACCATTTTTGGAGAATGGTAAAGGTATCGTTCATCTGCGGGGTAATCTCGCGCGGCGCGCCGGTTTCGCCCTCGCCGGTAATGCCGAAGATCTGTACGAGGTTCCCGTTCTGGAAATATAGCTGCGCATTGACCGATTCGCCCGAATCGGCGAAGGTGTAAATCCCGTCAACCGTGTAGATCGCCTGCTCGGCGCTCGCGCCGAAGGCCTGGGGTGTGAAGAGGGCGGTGGTGCGGGTCTGTCCATCGTTGATGGCGAAGACGGTCGGTTCCCAGTTAAAGGACAGGGTGAAGTCATTATCCCAGACCGGGTAATAGACTCCGCTCACCTCGCGTAGTTCCTGGCTTTCGAGAAAATCCGTATCCAGCACAGCGATGGAATTGGAGGCCGCGTCCAGGTAGCCAACGAAGAGGTAGATATACCCGATGTTCTCTCCGCTGATGTCCATGCTCAGGTTGACGGGCTGGTCAGCGGTGGCGACGCTGCTCGATACGCTGATCTCTGAAACGCTGATCGCGCCCTGTCCCGGGGCCCGGACGGGGACGCCGCTGCCGGGAATCACTGCTTCACGCGTCTGCGGCTCGAAGCCGCGGTCCATGTAGTGGAAGGCCAGGAAATCATCCCACAACGATTGGGACGCGAATCGCTCTGCGATGGCCGTGTACGACTGAGGCCCCGAGAGCGGCGAGGAGTAAAGGGTCGAGTTCGGGAAATAGATGGCGAGTCCGGTCGAGCCTTTTTTCCGCGACCCGTGTCTTTCGGCGATGACGGTGCTTTGCAGGTCAGCGATCAGCTGCTCGGCGGCTTGTTTTACGCCCTGGTCTGAGGTGTTGCCGGCCAGCAGCGCGGCGAAGTGACCGAGATCGATGTAGGCCGGAGGCACCTCCCGCCCGAAGATGCTCGTGTACGATTGAGCATAGCGGCGGGCTTCCGCGACCAGTCCCTGATCTTCGTTCTGCAGCATGTATGCAAAGTTGTTTGCACTTTGCATGAGCTCCGGCAGCCTTTCGAGATCGATTGCGGAGATGGTGATATCCTGCTCCATTTGTGCGATGAGCTGCTCTGCGGAACTGCCGCCGCCGAAAATTCCGCCGAGCGGCGAGCCCTGATTCAGAAAGTCGGCGCGGGCGGCGGGGTCAGAAATGCGCTGATCGTCCGCGATGTAACTTTGCACGATCAACTGGCTCAGGCGCGCGCCGTCCATATCGGGGTTCGTGACGAGGTCGCCCAGGAAGGATGCGTAGGCCCAGCCGAGGGCCGGTTCGGTCTCTTCGGAAGCCACGGCATAGTGCGCGTGTGGCTGGAGCGCTGCCATGACCTCCAGCTGCGCCATCAGGCAGGCATCCATGCCGATCATCTCGAACCGGTCGATGCCGGCCGCCTGTCTGCTCTGGAGAAGAGCCTGATCCAGTTCATTCAGATAGATATGTGCACCCAGGCGGGATGCCAGCGGGGCGCGGCTCGAATCGCTGCCGCCGGGGTCCGGGTCGCTCCAGCCGCCGGGCCAGCCCATGCCGTGGTCGGAGAGGATGAGCACGTAGTGATCGGCAGGGAACGTGGCAACGGACCATTGAACGAAATCGACGAGCGATCCCCCGTCGGCCATGTCCACTTCGCCCAGCTCCTGCACAACCTCGGAGTTGATGGAATTGAGGTCGCTGTCCTGGGTCACGTAATAACGGCGCGTGCCCGACCAGTTCCCGTCGCCCTGATACGCGCCGGCGAAGCGGTCGAACTGGGCAACAATCCTGACCCGGTCGCTCGAGCCGACGCGTTCGGCTTCGTTCAGATCGACAAAAATGTCCTTCTCTAGGATCTTGTCATCGGCGTCCTGGTAGAGCATGACCGTCCAGGTCTGGCCGGAACCGGAGGCCGCCACCGGAGGCGTGAAGTTCGAGACCGGAGCGGAAAACGAGTCGTCGGGCTGCTGCGGCTGCCCGGCATACGGGTCCTGATCGAACGGCGGGTCCGATCCCTGATCCGATAAATCAATCTGTCCGTTGTTGAAAAATAGATAGAAAGCAACAATGATGATCAGGATCACGATCGAGCCGCAGCCGCCGGCCTGTTTGCCGCGTGTCGAAAGGCCTCCGCCGGAGGGGCGCTGGAATCCGCCGCCGGAAGGTTGAAAGCCACCGCCTCCGCTTTGGCCTCCACCGGTCTCGCGGCGAGGGGCCTCTGCCCGCCCGGTTGGCGGAGCGGCTTTACGACGACGTTGGGCTTCGATGATTTTTTTGTTCATTTCAATTCTCCTTTAGCTCTGCTTCCCCCGCTTAAATGAATCATGAAAGGATATCAAGTGATGGACTGTACTGCTGATTCATTATACTGCTTTTGATATTCGATACTTTTATTCCCTGCGTTGCAAATTCGTAATTCAATGTACGCGCGGTCTCTTATGTCTTCGGCGCATGCAGCCTGTAGCGGATAAATCGCTCGCCCCCGACTTCGACTTCTCCATCGGGCTTGAAGCCCAGGCGCAGGATGCCCTTGACGCGCGTCCGCGTCGGCGGGAACAGGATCGTGACCGACTCGAGCCCCATCTCCCCGAAGGCCCTCCGGATGATCTCCTCGTAAATGACCTTGCCGCAGCCCCAGGAATCCGGGTGCAGGACCAGCCCAAGGTCGGCGTCGCCCTCCTCGGGCTGCAAGCCGCCCCAGCCCGCGAACTTCCCGTCGATGACGAATGCCCAGGGACCGTAGCCATGCTCCTCCCACATCCTTTCCTTGCCGGCGATCCATTCCTTGCAGGCCGCTTCGTCGAAATCGCTGCTGCTCAGCGGCATTTGC
>JBAVVF010000601.1:0-14324 GCA_049697155.1 Anaerolineales bacterium | reverse complement strand
AGTATACCCATATTTCACACGCAGCATACTGACGAATTTGTCGAACTTCGCTTCCGACTTGTCCACTTTAACAAGATCATAATCAGCCATCAGACTCCACCGTTCAGCAGACCGGCTTCGAATCAGGCTCCAATTTTCGTTGAATATTGTTTTGTTGATCATGGTGCGAGCCTCCTCAGGTACGCTTTCGAGAGATTTGGATTTATTTGGGAGTTTTCACCATTTCGTTTATGAGCAGCCGTGCATTTTCCCGCCTAAAAGCAAAACAAAATTGTCAAACTCATTTGCCATCCAGCAATGGCGTTCATTGTACTACGTAATCCGGGTAGTATTATGTGGATAACATTAGGATTCCTGCTTAAAATCCTGATTTCTCCTTTGTGAACCGGGTAACGATACAACAGGCGGTCCCATTGACATCCCCTCGGCGGCCGTTTTCATCCCTCTCTGTCGTCTGAGGTAAAAACTTCAATATGGAAAAATCCTAGGGTCCGGAATTTATCGTTGTGGTGATCACAAAGCAGCTGTAGTAACGATCAGCATCCTGCAGGTCCCATTTCCCGGTGAAGGGCACAACACCGGACTCACTGACGGCTTCCACCAGCACATCATATTGACCGGGCTTCAACGTATATCTGCCAATCGGACCTTTCTCCGGGCAAAACTCCGGGCCGACCAGGGAATAGGTCTGGCACGCTTCGCAGGCAGGCAGTTCCTCAATGTGCGGATCCACCCCGCTGAAGACGATCCGTATTTTTTCAGGCGAGTCATTCTGAATCACGACGATTGTTGCACCAGCCCCGGTTCCGCCTGTGCGCTGCGGCGGTGCAATCTTGCCTGCTCCCGACTCGCGAGCCGTTTGGACCAGCAAATTCGCCAGGGCTGATTTCACGTCGGCGGCCAGTGCATGTTTTGGATATTCTTCCAGGAAGTCCTGGTACATTCTGATCGCGGCCGCCGCATTCTTGCGACCCTCAGATGCCTGTCCACACTGATAAAGGAAATTGGGCAGAAATTCCTTATCGGCAACGAGGAATTCAGGCAGGGTTTCATAGCCGGTACAGGCCGCAGAGTTACCAGGCAAAGCATCCCGGGCTTGGGCCGTCAATGTATGCTCTGGATATAGCGAAAAAAGCAGGAGATAAAGTTCATAGGCCTGATCAGCACGCGAGCTTGCTTCAAATACCTGTATGCAGTCATAATAAAGCGTGGGCAGCAAATCCCTGCGTCCGGCGATTCGGCTGGACTCAAGCCTTTCCATCTGGTTACAGGCGGAGGGGTTACTGACCAGAGCGGATTGGCCTCGTCTCGCCAGGGCATGGACAGGGTAATCTTCCAACAATCTGATGTACATGTCGAGGGACTCATCGCGCTGATCCTGACGGTCATAGAATTCTCCGCAGGCGAAATAAAACGCGGGGATCTGGGCCCGCGGGCGGCTCAGCAAGCCATCGACGGAAAAATCATCCAGATGGGAGCAGGTCTGGGCGTCGGCGAGATCGGCAGGCGCGGATTCATCCAGCAGCGCCAGCGCACGTTGACGGGAAGCATCCGCCAGGACAGGACTGGCCGATGTTTTCGTCAAGTCCTGGAAAGCCATCAACGCGGATGCCAAATCGCCCGACGCCTGAAGCTCTTCCGCCTCTACAAAAGGAATGCAATATCCCGTTTCCTGTTCGGCCAGAGCCACATATCCACCTGCATCTATAAAATGCAGGGATTCAGCGATGTGTTCATAAAGAGGCAGAGCGGCAGCGCAATCCGCCTTTAAATACTTCGCATGGGCCTCATCGTACGTAACGCGATCATCCAGAAAACGCAGACCGATCTGGGTCCCGGCGCCCACGACAAGCAAGCCAGCCAGAATTAGATAGATCCAGCAGCCTATCCGGGCTTTCAGCGCCCTGAACAAACGAGCCAGAAAAGTCAGCCAAACGAAGCCGGCCAGAAGATAGAGGCTCAGTCGAACCAGATCCCAGGTGAAAGAGCTGGGAAGCCGCGCTCCAAGTGCGAGAGCGACGGCCAGAAGCAGAACAGCCAGAATTAGCAGTTTCCACAGATCTTTCCGATGCACATGACCACACCTTGGACAGACAACTTCCCCCCGCTCCCTGGGACTTCCACAGACGACGCAAGCTCCGAATCGTTTGCTCATGGTGCCTCCCGTTGCCTTCCCTTATTCTAGCTGTAGTGCTGTGAAACACAAGTGATTTAAGTCCTTCGCCGGCCGAAATGGGCTTTGCCTGTTGATTAAACAAAACGGTCCCGGATGTTGCCGAGACCGTTTGTATTCAACGCATCAGATCGCCTATGGTGCTGCGGTGGGAGTGACAGTCGCGGCTGCGGTGGGAGTCGCTGGCGGGGTAGCGGTGATCGCAGGCGTTCCGGATTCAGCCGGTCCGGCCGGCGGCAGCCCGCCCAGCAGGATCTGCCAGGCGATGTCAAGATCGTCGCTGGCGGCTACGGGGAAGTCCGGCAGATTGTAGAGGGTCAGCTCAAGGCGGCGAATGACCTCGGCCAAATCATCGGCCAGGGATTCAGGCGCATCCTGCTGGACGTCCGCAAGCAGGTCACGGGCGAGCTGGATATCCTGTCTGGCCAGCCCAAAATTACTTTGATACATGAACAGGCGGGCCCGCGACATTAATTCCATCGACTTCAGCATATTGATCTGGCGCTCCAGGTCCGCGGAGGTCCCGTCATCCCGGGCCTGCAGCTCGGACTGCATCTGCTCGAGCGCCGCCAGCGATTTCGTGTGCGCGGCGACCTCGGTCTCGATCTCGCCCAGGCGTCCCTCCAGGTCGGTCAGCGTCTCAGCGTGCTCGCTCTGCCCGGACTCGATGGCATCCAGCCGGGTCTGCAGGTCGGCCACGTCCTCTTCAGTCTGTTCCTGCCGGGACTGTAATTCCGTGACCTGGGCCGTATTTTGCTCCACCGGCACGATGTATCTTTGATAGAGCAGCGGCAGGCCGTAGTAGAGTCCCAGGCCGATGATACCCAGGATGATCAGCAGGGCCAGCAGACGCAACAGGAACTCAAAAAAACGGCGGACCCGCTGTCCGAAGCTGGGGCGGGAGGTCGGCGGGGGCGGCAGCTCCGGGTGTATCTGCTCCGGCGCGTCGTAGAACGGGTCGACTACCTTGACCATGTCTGTCTCGTGATTGGAATCTTTCGATCGTTTTGCCATGGGTCCTCCGGGTGAGGGTCTGTGTCAGAAGGTTATTGTAAGCGATTATCATCACACCGCTTGCTTTTTATCGGCAAGCTTCCAGGCTTCTTTGATTCTCTTTTTATTGGCGCTCATAATCAAGAGGAATTCCTGATCATCCCTCGCAATAGTCCTGGTACCGACCCGGTATAGTCGGACGGTCAACAAAAGAGCCACCACAACAATCAAGGCTGGCAAATAGAACCGCTCGGATAAACCCCTCCTGAGATACTCGCTGACCGCAAGAGAAAGCCACACGAATGAGGAAAGGAACAGCGCCGCGGCAGTATGCATGACCAGGACCCACTCCGCCCTGCGTCGCTCGAAATTGTAAGGACTGTTTTCATCCCAGATTTTTGTCGTGATCGAAAAATAGCTGCTGGCCTGTTCAACGGGGATCTCCAGCATCTCGGCGATCTTTTTTCGAAACGCCCTCTTATTCAGAGTGTACTTCGGGGCAAATTGATAGACCTTCAGCATATCCATGAGAAAACCAATGGCAATGCTGAACAGCAAAATCGTCAGCACGGATGTTTCGGATATTATGGCTTGAATAAGGTTTGGTGCAAAATAGATTGCGGGCAATAAGATGACAAAAAGAATGAAGTTTAGGCCTGTCAGGCTATAACGCACGAAGTCTGTGAAGTTGAGGTTTTTGAAATCCATTTTGTCGTCCTTCGCTGAAAAGCTCTTTTCTATTACATCAAAATTATAGCCCACCAAAGCACTGATGACTATTTACTGACCACCGGATTCCCACCAGCCCATCAGCGCGGAGAGCGCCAGGGCGGGCGTGGCGTCACCCTGCCGGCCGGTATTCCAGGTGACGATCAATTCTCGCTTGGCACGCGTGATCCCCACGAAGAACAGGCGCAAACGTTCCTTGACGTAATCAACGCGGGCGGCCAGGGTCGCGGCGCCTTCCTCATACCAGTCATATTCGCTGGAGGAGGTCGCGGCAGTCAGCTGCGCCAATGCCTCGGCTTCCAGGTTCAGGCTGCTGCGCAGGAACCATCGCTCCGAAATAAATCGGTCGTTCGGCTGGTTCGACGGGAAGTCATAGTTATTCACGCTCATCAAATAGACGCGGTCCCACTCCAACCCCTTGGCTTTGTGCATCGTCGTCACGACCACCCTGCCCCTGTGCTGTTCGGGGTCGAAGCCCGAATCGTCCGCCGAGAAGCCGATAAAGCGCCGCTCGTTTTTGGCAATGACCGCCAGCTCCGCCGTCAGCTCGGGCAGGCGCCATTCGGTGTGGTCGTCCGCAGCTTTGCGCAGGACCAGCGCCAGCTTGTGCGCCAGCGCCAGGTCCGGGGCATCGGTGAAGATGTCCTGGGCCAGCGTCAGCACCAGCTGGTCGATGGGCAGCGTGACCGCCTCCAGCCAGCGCCGGACGTGGACGCGGAAATCATTCAGCTCGGCCGCGACCTGTTCCAGCTCCACTTCCGCGACCACTGCTTCGGCTGTGGCAAGCGACACCGGCGCAAGGACTTCGCCTCGCACAAATGCCAGATTCGGATTGATGTAGTCCTCCACGTTCCCGACCTTGCGCAGCCAGGCGCTCGTGTTGTGGATCAGCGTCGCCCGCTCCTTGACATCCTTCCAGGCCCGCCGCCAGACCTGGTAGGCCTTCGCCAGCTTCGCCGCCGACTGCGGGTCCGCCAGATACGCGATCAAGTTGCTCAACGCACCGGCCGCGGCCCGGGTGCTGGATGTGCTGCTCAGGAACTCGATGTACTCGATGTTCTTGGCCTTGAGGGCATTGATCACTTCCACGCCGCGGGTGTTGCGCGGCACCAGCACGGCGACGGTCGAATCCTGATTCTGCGGCAGCCACTTACTCAATGAATCGACCACGGCTTTCGTCTCTTCCTCGGCCGTCAGCCGCTTGCTGACGAAATGAATCGCGGCTCGATCCGCCGGGGGATTAGGCTGCGGGTCATCCGCAGGGACCGGTTCGATGTACGGCGGCGCGAGTGCCCTTCGGACCTCTTCGATGGGATGTTCGTTCATCACCCAGTCGATCAGATAGTTCGCCAGATCGATGATGGATTGCTGCGAACGTCCCGACTCGGGCATGTCCACACTTGCGTTTTGGGCAATGAACTCGCGCAGGAGCTCCGGCGAGGCCGTGGTGAAGGTCTCGAAGATGGCCTGGTTCGGATCGCCGACGCGTACCCAGTTCCCCCCTTCGTCTGCCACTTCGCCTACGCTCAGTCTCCGCTCAGGGCGGGCGCCGGAAAGCAAGCCGAGAATATCCTGCTGCAGACGGCTCGAGTCCTGGGCTTCGTCCTCGAGGATGTACGGGAAGCGATAGCGCACGCGCTCCAGATATTCCTCATCCATTTCGAGGATGTCGAGCGCCAGGCGGATGAGGTCGTCGAAGTCCACGGCGGCGCGATAGGTGAGGGCGCGCTGGTAATCGGCATAGATTTCCAGTCCCAGTTCCGCCAGCGGGAGCGGCGCAGGCTGACGGTCCAGCAGGGCGCGCAGCTTGTCGGGAGTCAGGCGCCGGTCTTTCGACGAACGGATGAATGCCAGCGCCAGGTTCGAGATCATCTCAGGCAGCTGGTCGCGCCGGACCCAGTCCCGCTTGTGCTCGTCCATGTTCGGGTCGAGGTAGTCATCGAGCGACCCGGCGTGCACACTCATCCAGGCCTTGACCGCCTCGCGGCGGATAAAGTCGGCTTCGCGTTCGTCGATGATGGCGAAGCGCTCATCCAGGCCCACCCGGCCGGGCTTCTCGCGGACGATGTCATGCGCCAGCCCGTGCAGCGTGCGGACGCGATACCGGTAGAGCGCCTGCAGAGGGTTATCGAAAAATCTCTTGATGCGCGCTTCGAAGTTGTCCACCGCCGAATTGACCAGCGTGACGATCAGCACTTCCTGGTCGCTGGCGAGGGAACCGTTGGCGATGATCTGCGCCGCCAGGGCCGAGAGGATCTGCGTCTTGCCTGCGCCGGGGACCGCGGCAATGCCGAGGCGCCCGCCGCGATAACGGAGGATCTGTTCCTGGGAGGGACGAGGGATAAAGTTGATCATGTTATGTAAGACCATAGACCATGGACGATGGACGATGATTCAGGGTCGCCGAAAGCTGAGAAGGTCGGGAAGTAGAGTTCGACAATTCGAATGCTGTTTCCGAACTGCGAAAAGTACAGCGGAAAGGAAACCTGACACCTGGAACCTGACGTCTGGAACTCATTTCACCTCACCGGTATCAGAATCAACCATCAACACCGACGTATCCACCGCTTCGAAATCATTTCCGGTCAACACATCGAGCAGGTGGAGCATGTCGTTGTCCCAGCGTTCATCGGGGGCACCGCTGACGTACCAGTTCGAGCCGTTGTCCGCCAGCATGATCCCATAGGTTTTCATCGCCTGCAAAATAACCTGCAGCTCGGGCGGGAGACCTGAAATATCATAATCCGCTTTCAGGCGGAAGCGCGCACCCATCGGCGGGATTCCATCCTGCGGATCAGAGGTGAGATGACGCGCCGGCCAGATGTAGCCCGCAGTCCTCTCGATGGTGAATCGCAGGGCATGCTTGATCTCGCCGGCCGCGATCTCGTCGTAGCGTACCAGGCCCGGGAGGATCGGCAGCCCGGCCGCGTCGGCGGAGGTCCAGGTTGCGGGGCGCAGGGCGTTGGAGTTCAAATCCCAGATCGCGCCCGAGCCGCCGCTCCAGTTTCCGTTATCAAAACCCGCATCGTAAATCTCGTAAAGCCTGCAATCATCGGTATCAAGTACAAGGATATGATGGTCGGAGCCATACTCGATCAGGGGATCGGGAGGAAGGGGATAAGGGCCCACGTCTGATTCATCGGGATAGTAAAAGTCCACCGTGTACTTTGTCAGGGAGGAACCGCTCACGACATTGTACGGAATGCCGATTGGACCGCCGTCCCATGCCCCGGAGCCGAAGTCCATGTGAAAGCCTTCGTCGCGGCCAATACTGTCGATCCACGCCTCGGACAGCGGATGAACCGGCAGCGAGTCGACCCGGGCATTCCAGATGTTATCTGCCGGAAACATGGGGCAGTCCGTGATGGATGGGGAAGGTTCCCCGGGCTTGACGGTTGCTGCCGGGATAGTTGCGGTTGAAACATCTTCTTCGGTGGCAGGCATCGAGGGTGTAATCCCTGCTTCCTTTGTTTGACAGGCAGCAAGAAGGAAGATCCAAACAACCAGTAGTCCAATCTTTGTGTTCCTGATCAAACTGACTCCGGCTGTGAACCCTCGTTATTGTCCTGCAACACCCTCTGGAAGGCCCGCAATAGATCGCCGCGCTGCTCGAAGCCGCTCTCGCCCAATTCTGCCAGACACAGATAGACGCGTTCCCGGCAGCGATGCAGCAGGCCCGAGACGACGCGCGCCATGGCCTGGCGGCTGGTCTCGACTTCGTCCGCGTCCGTCCAGGTCCGGCCGGGTTCCCATTCGCGGGTCAATACGTGCGGATGGGTCAACGGTTGGGCCAGGCGCTGGTGCCAGCCGTTCGAACCGACGTCCAGCCAGAACTGCGCGGTCACGGGCCGGTTCATCATCAGGAAGGTGTGCGCCGGGGCGACCAGCACCGCGTCCTTGTTCTGCGAGCGCCAGCCTTCCACGTAGGAGGCCGCGATCACACCGTCCTGAAGCATTTGCATGTATTCTTTTCCAAGGTGCGGGAAGCGCGAACCATCCGCCTGGAAGAGATAGGTTGATTCCAGCGCTTGTCTGAAGTGCCGCACCGACTCGACCAGGCTGGAGGCAACCCGCACCGAGTCGAAGTCGGTGTGGAAGCCGAAGCCGGGCTGTGCCAGGACCTCGCCAAACAGCTTCCGTAGGAAGTGATCGAAGGGCAGCTGCTCCGCCTCCCGATAAGCCAGCAGCCAGTCTCGAAGCGCCGTGTAGCGATTGCCGACGATGAACGTGATCCGCTCCTGGACGCCCGGGTCGATCTCCTCGAAGGTCGAGAGCCGCAGCTCGCGCGGCCGGTAAACGATCTCCGCCAAGAGTTGGGCGCGGACGAGATCGAGCCCCTCGATAGATTGCATGAAAGCATAAGCAACATCGAAGCGCGGCGGGTGGATGTTCCAGTCGGGGTGGGCCAGCGCGGCCAGGGTCAGGAGCGCCTGACTGGCAGGTTCATCCCGCAAGGTGCGCGAAGGGCGGTGAGAACGCGTCGGGATGCCGGCCGCCTCCAGACGGTTCATGACGGAGAAGCGGAGCGCATCCGACAGAAACGGGGAGATGATCACGATATCGGCCGGTGAAACCCCGGACACTTCTACCAGGTTTTTCGTCTCGGCCACCACCGCATCGAGCAGTTCGGGATAAAAACGAGCGGCGATGATGCCCACAGCCTCCCCACCGGAGACTTCAAGTTCAGCGATGGAAGGATCGGGCGAAATGATCTGCTCGAGGCTGGAGGCGAGGTTCGCGATGGTCCCTGACATGACGAAGGATGCACTTCCATCCAATGCAAGCTGCTCATCGCACAATTGATCGAGGGCGCGGCCCGTGAATGGATCACTGCCGAGAAAATGGCGATAGCCGCCGCCCTCATCATAGATCAGGAGCGCCGATTCGAACTCTGGCATCCAGGCCCGGATGATATCGTGGGCGCGCGGGCTGTCCTCTTCCACGTTATCGTAGATCAAATGACGATAGGTACGCGTGAGGTAACTCTGCACGACCTCCAGCGGCCAAAGGATGTTCGAAAAGATTTCGAGCTGCAGCGAGAAATCCAGCAGGTTGTTTTGCAGGCAATACTCGCGGAAACGGATCGCGCAATCCTGGGCATCCTGATAGACGCGGCGCTGGGCCGGATCGCCAAAGTAAGCGGCATCCAACCGGGAGGCGATCTCAGTGTAGGGGAAGCCGACGATCGCAGCCTTGTTCAGGTTGTCGAGGATCTGTGAATACATGCGGTTGCGATCCATCGTGACGGATTCGAAATAGCCCTCGTCCAGCAGGGGTCGCACGATGTGAGCCATGTAATACTGCGAGGTTTCCAAGGAAAGAAAGACGGGCGGCTGATCGGGATAAGCGAAGCCAGCGGCTTCCGCCGCGACCGGCCAGAACAGATCGCAGACCCGCCGTGCAAGTCCGCCACCCAGCGTTGCAGAGGTCACCTCCCCACCGGCAGCGCGCTCGGGACTGTAGATTAAGTCGAGGTAGGGTTCCTGCAAACTGCGTTGCGCGGCCAGCATGAGGATCGATTCGCCGGGCACACCCTGCGCGAGCAGGTGACGCATGCGTTCCACACCCGCGGTTGTTTTCCACGTCCCTGCGGGCCCCGAAACAAAGAGTTTCGAGTTCAGGGGAGATTCAATGATTTGACGCTGAGCCGGGCTGAGCCTTATTCCGGGCAGAGGGAGAGAGTCGGTCATAAAAAGTTACGGAACAGAGTGATTGATGAGAAATCTTATCAGCGATAGAACAATTGTACTACTGTTTGAGCCTGTCGGGATTGGCGAAAAGTGTAGGGAAAAACCTTCTTAGCCACAGAGAACACTGAGCCCATTGAGAAAAAATCTCTTAAAACTCTGTGGTCTCTGTGGCTTAACACACTTAGGTAGCCACTCCCGCCTGTCTGAAACAGGGCGGATGAAAATTAGACTTTTTGCTTTTGGTAACAAATTCCCTTTGCAATCGTCATGCTTTCGTCTAAAATGGACAACACAGGGAAAAATTCTCTGGTTATCCAGTGTAGTTTTTGCGGGAATATCTCGCTCACGGAAGCGAGAGGAGGCCTGTCGAGCAAATACAATTCATCTCTTCCGACTTTAATGGTTCGTGTCGAATATTAGTTCAAGAGGAGAATTTGTAATGCGTAACAAGAATGGGTCTTTCCGTGTTATGTTCATGCTCGTCCTGGTACTGGTACTGGCTGCCTCCCCCGCTTCGGTCAGTGCAGACCACGCCTGGGGAAATTATCACTGGGCGCGTACCAGCAATCCCTTTACCTTGAGGCTGGGGGACAACGTCAGTTCGGCGTGGGATGGCTATTTGAATGAGGCCATCAGTGATTGGAATCCATCCTCGGTGCTTAATCTGACCAAGGTGGCCGGCTCCACCACCGGCAGAAGATGCCGTCCGTCTGACGGGCGCGTGCAGGTCTGTAACGCCACCTATGGAAATACCGGCTGGCTGGGTGTCGCGCAGATCTGGGCCAGCGGCGATCATATTACGCAGGGCACGGCCAAGATGAACGATACTTATTTCAATACCGCCCAGTACAACACGCCCGCCTGGAGAAGGCTGGTCATGTGCCAGGAAATCGCGCATACCTTTGGTCTCGATCACCAGGATGAGAACTTCAACAATGCCAATCTCGGTTCCTGCATGGATTACACGAGCGATCCCGACGGTCCGCCGACCAACGAGCATCCCAACGCGCATGATTTCGAACAGCTCGAAATCATCTACGCTCATCTTGACAGCACGAGCACAGTGGGTGCCAGCATCGCCATGCCGCGCGGCTTTGCCAACGCGGATATGCATGCAGTGGAAAACTGGGGTGAAAGACTTCATGATTCAGCAGATGGCCATTCCTCACTCTTTGTGCGTGATTTTGGCAAAGATCTGAAAGTATTCACCTTCGTATTCTGGGCAGAATAACAGGTCATCCTACATGCAGCAGGCGGCCGGATTCGTCCGGCCGCCTGTTTTTATTTTGCGCGGAAAGTATTGTAAGCCGTTTGTCAACACAAGCTGGTTGTATTCAAAGCTGAACTCAAGTATAGTAGTTACAATAATTCATTCGACAGGAGATAACCATGCCTACACCCATCAAGCCTCCCGCCAGACCCGTCCTCAGGCCCGTTGCCAGGACTGGCATCGCCGTCGGTAAAGCAGGACCGGCCGTCAAGTTTTCCGACAAACTGACAGATTCCCTGAATGACATCACCGGGATGATCGAGGAGCACAAGTCCATGATCGACTCGATCCAGGACATCGCCCTCGAGCTGACCAATTCGATCGGCACCCTGCATACCCTCACGGTGAAATATGCAGGCATTGCGAACAACATCCTCGACGGACTGCTGCCCATTGCCAAAGGTCTGCCCATCATCCCGAAGAACATCCTGGATATGCTCATCAAGCTCGAAAGCATTACGCAGAAGATCATTGACACCAATGTGGCGACCGCCAAGACGATCACCGACGTCCAGACCGGACTGAAGACCGGCGATGTGAACAAGATCAAGAGCCACGCCGGCGACCTGCAAAATGTGACCCGGCAGCTGACCGCCATCCTCCCCAAATAAGGGGCTGCGCCCCCACTCCCAGCCGGGAACTGGATCCTGGGCTGCCATCAATCTTGTCCGCCAATCTCCACGAATTGGCGCGAATTTATAAAGCATTCGCGAAGATTGGTGTGGATTGGTGGACTGTTTTTCGACCTTTAGCCAGCCATCAGCGGATGCGCCGCGCCGTTGACACATCCCCTGCCCACATGTATAATATCGTGCGCTTCTACCCCAGTGGTTGGATTCTGGGGTAGTTGCTTGTCGAAAGACATCGAAACAACACCAGCTTCCCCGTTCGCAGGCGACGAGTGCAAGGACTCCGCAGGCACACGGCGAAGTGAATGACTGGAGAACAAAATGAGATTCGCAATTATAGAAAGCGGCGGCAAGCAGTATCGGGCCGTCGAAGGGCGGACCATCGAAGTGGACCGCCTGCCCGTCGAAGCGGGCAAGAAGTTCGATTTCGAGCGCATTCTGCTCATGGCAGACGGTGACGATGTGCTGGTCGGTACGCCCACGGTGAGCGACATCCTGGTCCAGGTCACAGTGGTGGACCACATCAAAGGCCCCAAGATCGACCGATTCAAATATCGCCCCAAGAAGCGCATTCGCGTGCGCGGCGGACACCGTCAGCAGTATACGCGTTTGCTCGTGGACTTCATCGGTCACCCCGGCGAGGAGCGCAAGGTTGAGAAGGCTGAGCCCGCTCCCGTGATCGTCGAAGCCGAGGCTGAGGCAGCGCCGAAGGAAAAGAAGCAGGCCAAGGCCAAGAAGGAAACGAAGGAAAAACCTGCCGCGAAGAAGACTTCTGCCAAGGCCGCGACCACGACCAAGAAGTCAACTACAACCAAGTCGTCTTCCAAGAAGACTGACACGAAGAAAAAGTAAGAGAGGTAGTCATGGCACATAAAAAAGGCGGCGGCTCAAGCCGCAACGGACGCGACTCAAATTCCCAGCGTTTGGGCGTCAAGCGCTACGCCGGTCAATTTGTGCTGTCTGGCAACATCCTTGTGCGCCAGCGCGGCACGAAGATCAAACCGGGCGTGAATGTCAAAGCCGGCAAGGACGATACTTTGTTCGCAACGTCTGACGGCATTGTGATGTACGACGTCACCCACGGTCAGAAGCGCGTGAACATTGTCCCCGAAATTGTCACCGCAGTCGAGGCTCCCAATGAAAGCTGACATCCATCCCACTTATTATCCTGACGCCAAGGTCTCCTGTGCCTCCTGCGGCAACACCTGGACAACCGGCTCGACCAAGAAGGAAATCCGCGTCGATATCTGCTCGAACTGTCATCCATTCTTTACCGGTGAAGCTTCGCGCATCCTGGATATCGAAGGTCAGGTGGACCGCTTCTACAAGAAGCTGACGGCCCGTCAGACCTACGTCGAACAGCAGAAGGTCAAGGAAGAGCTGAAAGGCTCCCCCACCCGCCCGATTGAAGAGCTGGGGTTGACCGGACGCGCGACCGAGTCCCTGAAGAAGGCCGGCATCGAGAACGTCGGTCAATTCCTAGAGAAGCTGAACGGTGGCAACGACGCTGTTCTGGCTATCGCAGGCTTCGGTCAGGCTTCCCTGACGGCCGCCAAGAAGAAACTGCGCGCGCTCGGTTATGAACTGCCCGACGCGGCAGCCTAACGGGCTTGCAGAATAACTAATCTCAGGTAAACTTACGGACGTGGCGCCCTGCGCCATGTCCGTTTTTTGTTGCAAGACTCAAATCCGAACGCGTGCGCAGTTCACAAAGTCAAAAGGGATCTATGAGACACACACACGGCTCCATTGAAGTCATTTGCGGTTCGATGTTCAGCGGCAAAACGGATGAATTGATCCGTCGGCTGGTGCGGGCCACCATTGCAAAGCAAAAAGTGCAGGTCTTCAAGCCAGCCATCGATATCCGCTATGCCGTGGAAAAGGTCACATCCCATGCGGGGTCGAACTATGATGCCGCGCCCGTGGAAAAATCCCTGGATATCCTGACAAAGCTCGAAAAGGACACCACCGTCGTGGGCATCGACGAAGCCCAGTTCTTCGACCCGGGTGTCGTTGAGCTCGCCCAGCAGCTGGCGACCCGCGGCATCCGCGTCCTGGTGGCGGGGCTGGATACCGACTTCCGCGGCGAACCGTTCGGCCCGATGCCAATCCTGATGTCCATCGCGGAGCACGTCTCAAAGCTGCATGCCATCTGCATGGTCTGCGGCGACGAGGCCTCCCGCACCCAGAGACTGGTCAACGGCAAGCCGGCGCGTTATGATGATCCGGTCGTGATCGTGGGCGCCTCGGAAATGTATGAAGCGCGCTGCCGGGTGCACCACGAGGTGCCGCGTTAGCTCGTTAGTTGTGTAGTTCAACAGCCAATTACATGACAATGGAACCAGGAAACTTCCCAACCAGGCAACTACCAAACTACGAAACTACCAAACCAGGTAACTAATGCAACGTTACAATGACATCCTCGCTGAAATATTGATCGACGAAGAAACCCTCAGAGCGCGCATCAAGGAACTGGGTGCGCAGATCAGCGCCGACTATCCCGACGGGAACCTGCTCCTGATCTGCATCCTACGCGGCGGGGTCCCGTTCCTGGTGCACCTGAGCCGTCACATCGAGTCTCCGCACATGATGGACTTTATGGCGGTCTCTTCGTATGGCGTGGGCAAGCGCGAATCGGGCGGCGCCGTCCGCGTCTCGCTGGACCTGCAGATGGACATCCGCGACAAGGACGTGCTGCTGGTCGAGGACATCATCGACAGCGGCCACACGATTGCCTCCGTGCTCGAATTGCTTCAGCTGCGCCAGCCGCGCAGCCTCAAAGTCTGTGCCCTGCTGGATAAGGAGGAGCGGCGCGAAGCCAATGTGCCGATCCACTACCG
>JBAVVF010000600.1:0-4550 GCA_049697155.1 Anaerolineales bacterium | reverse complement strand
TGCTGGAGGCGGTCGGGCTTGCCTGTTATCTGATGCCAATGGAGAAACGCCCAATGGTATTGTATGCGGGCAACGAAAAACTTGGGAACGATGTCCGCGAGCTGCTGGGCGGGCACGTGGGCAAGCTCGAGATCACTCATAACGTCCGGCCTTCGCTCGAGACAGAAGACCTCGAGCCCGGGCGTCATGAGCTGGCTGGACTCGTCATGAAGCTTCGCCAGCGGCAGATCAAAGGCGTGGATGAGCTCAACCTCTGGAGCGCGGGCAACCTGCTGCCGACGGCGTATGCCCAGGGGCGCATGATCCGCTTTTTGAGCAAGCTCTATGAATCGATGCGCGGCTTGTTGTGCGTGAACGTCGGCGCTTCGGCCACGTCCGTCGCGGCGGGGTTTGCCGGAGAGCTTACTCTCGGCGTGTACCCGCAGTATGGACTGGGCGAAAACCTGGCGGGACTGCTCCAGCAAACCGAAATCGAAGACATCATGCGCTGGCTGCCGCTGGATATTTCGCCGAATATACTGCGCGAGTATCTGTTCCAAAAATCGTTATATCCAGCGTCCGTCCCGGCCACCCGGGATGAACAGGCCATTTCGCAGGCGATTGCCCGGCAGGCCTTGTACCTGGCGGTTCGCACCGCCCAAAAGGATTTCCCGGCCCACGCGCGGTCCCTGCAAAACGGGGTGATGCCTCCCCTGGATCTGATCCTGGGCGGCGGCGGCGTGATCAGCGAGGGAACCTCGCTCGGTCAGAGTCTGCTGCTGCTGCTGGATGCGATCCAGCCAGTGGGGATCATGCCCGTGCTGCTGGATCAAAACAACCTGCTGCCCCTGCTCGGCGTGGCTGCCTCGCGCAGTCATTACCTGCCTGTGCAGGTCATCGAATCCGGGGCTTTCATCGGGCTGGGGACGGTGGTTTCGGTAATCGCAGCTGCCAGTTACGGCGACCAGGTCCTGCGCGCCAGGCTGGTCTACCAGGATGGCACCGAAGCGCGAGCCGATGTCAAATTTGGCGGCCTGGAGATCCTGCCCCTGCCGAGCGGACAGAGCGCCCGTCTTAGCTTGCAGCCCCTCCGGCGCGCGGACGCAGGCCTGGGGCCGGGCAGAAGCGGCACCGTCCCGGTGACGGGCGGCGCGCTGGGAGTCGTCATCGACGCGCGCGGACGCCCGCTGCAAATTCCCAGCGACCCGGTCCGCAGGCGCGAGCTCATGAAGAGATGGTCTTATACGGTGGGAGGCTAGGATGCTGGCTCCGGTGCTCCACGTTTTGCCCCTTACAACGATTATCCGGGAACGGACGCTGCCGGTTGCCGGAAAAGTGCATGCGCACCTGAATCAGCGCGTCAACCCGACGGATGTCATCGCGGAAGCGAACTTCGCACGCGAACACGTCCTGGTGGATGTGGCCCGCCAGCTTGGCATTTCGGGCCCGGCGGCCGACAAGCTGATCAAAGTGAACGAAGGCGATCGACTGGCACAGGGCGCGCTGATCGCGGAAAGCCGCGGCTTGTTTGCGCGCGCCATCAAAGCTCCCCGGGCCGGGCGGGTGATGATCGTCGGCAGTGGACAGGTGCTGATGGAAGTCGGCGACACGCGCATTGAGCTGAAGGCCGGCCTGCCCGGTGTGGTGACCCAGGTGCTGCCGGAACGCGGCGTGGTCATCCGTACCGCGGGCGCGCTCATTCAGGGCGTGTGGGGGAACGGCCGCATCGACAATGGCTTGATGGTCAGCGTGCTGGAGAAGCCCGATGAGGTCCTGACCGCCGAGCGGCTCGATGCGAGTCTGCGCGGCTCTGTCATCCTGGGTGGGCATGTGCGGGATGTGGAAACCCTGCGGGCGGCCGCGGAACTGCCGGTGCGCGGACTGATCCTTTCCAGCCTGCTTTCGCCGTTGATCGTGTCCGCTTATCAGATGCGCTATCCGATCATCGTTACGGATGGCTTCGGCGCCATGCCGATGAACTCGGCTGCCTTCCGGCTTCTGACCACCAACAACAAACGCGAGGTGACGGTGAATGCCGAGCACCTCGATCGCTATGCCGGCAGTTCCCCGGAAGTGATCATTCCGCTGCCGGTCTCGTCCGAACCGGCCGAGCCGAGCCCCTATGAGACCTTTGCGGTGGGCCAATCGGTGCGTTTGCGCCGCCCGCCGAATGCCGGGATGATTGGCACGATCTCCAGTCTTCCCGCAGGACTCAGCCGGCTGCCGAGCGGTTTGCGGGCCCTGGCGGCGGAAGTCAAGCTTGAAAACAACGAGAGCCTGCTCGTGCCTTTGGTTAATTTGGAAGTTGTGGGATAATCAGATTCATAAATGCAATGAAGAGGAGAGTGCAGCATGACAGTGTTTGATGACAACAATGCGGGTTTCGATGATGCTCCCCCGCCGGAGGAATCCGGTAATCGTAATTTCATGATTGTGGCCGGCATTCTCGGAGGGCTGGTTCTCCTGGCCTTCATCTGCCTTGCAGTCTATTTCTTCATCACCAATCGATCGAACCAGCAGCAGGAGCTTGTCGCAGCACAGCAGCTCACCCAGCAGGCTGTCACTGTCCAGGCGGGGTTGACGGAGACGGCTGTTGCACTCGCCCAGACCCAGACGGCCGCGGTGACGAACACAGTGCCTCCCACCGAGACCCCTGTGATCAGAGAGGCGACCCTCACGCCCAGCCCGACGCAGAATCCTGCGACTGGCACGGTGGGTGCGGCCTTCACTCAGATCGCGGTCTCCACGCAGACGATCATCTTCACCTCGACGGCCTTGCCGAATACCGGCTTTGCCGATGAGGTCGGCGGACCGGCGTTGATCATGGTCGCGATGGTGCTTGTGGCCGTGATATTCCTGGTGCGAAGGCTCAGAACTTCACCAACGCAATAAAGCACTTCCCGAAACGGAATGGACCCTGCGAAGATCAACTCAGAGATCGTTCCGGCTGACGATACAAAAGGAACCTCCCGCCTTTGAGCGGGAGGTTTTGTGTTCCCATGCTTTCACAACTTTTCGGACGGGGTACTTCGTTCACTCCGACGGGTGCCATCGATGTCGAAGCAATCCCATTTGCGATTTACAAACAACGAATTCCATATGAGATTGCTTCGCCGCTTTGCGGCTCGCAAAGACGGAAGTTACGGTGTGGGGGAAGGCTGCCAGTCGGCCACCGGGGTGGCGGTCTGCAGCACGGTCTGGATCATCCAGCCCTCGACGCGGGCATCGTGGACGAATGTAAAGACATGGACCCAGATCACACCGTTCACATCCTGCAGGTCGTTCGGGATGATGGTCACGGTGCTGCCGTTGCCGAGTGTGACCAGGACCAGTCCGCCCGGATTCTCGCGGATGTGCGCGCCGCCGCCCTCGGCGGCCCGGATGACCGCCAGGATGGGCGTGGGTTCGGCGGTCACCGTTGCTGTGGGAGTGCGGGTTGCGGAAGGTGCGGTCGCCGTGGGACGGGGAGTCCCTGAGGCGGTGGGAAAACCAATGACGGCCGTCGCCTGATCCGGCTTCGGTGACGGCGTTATGGAGGAAATAGGCGCAGGGGTGGAGGTCGGCTCGAGAACGGCAGCCGGCTCAGGCGTGGACAGCCCGGTCTGCCCCGTGATCCAATTGCCAAAACCTGTGTAGGAAACCAGTGCTGCGATGACAACGATAAAAATGATCCCCGTAAAAGCTAACCCACCCAGGGAAGTCGGGTAGAAACGCAGGAGGAATAATGTGATCAGGCCGAAGAAAGTCGCCCAGGCCAGGTGAACGAGGAAGACAAACAATCCCTGGGGCCATATCTCGGCGACACCGCTTCCCAATCCAAAGCCTGCTGCGCAGAGCGGGAGGAAGAGTTCGTAGGCGAGCAGGGCGCTGGGCAGGTAGGGGCGATTCTCCGAGCGGACAAATGAAATGGTAATCAGGACTGCGGCAATGGTGAGGGCAGTCAGGTCGGGCCACCACAAGCGACTGTGCAGAAAGGCTTCATTGAAGGTAAGCGGCTGGAAGGTCCGCGAGGCAAAGCCGGCCAGTAGCCCGGACACAAAGATGATCAACGAACTGACGAACAGCGCCATGACGGTCTGGATAAAGAGCCGGAAGGCGCCGGCAACAATGGCCAGGGTGGTGCCGACCCAGGGGGTCAGCACGGGGGCGGCCAGAATGCCGAAGATGAGGAGTGCCTGCGCATTGAAGAAATAACCGAGGCCCAGGATTGCGCCCGCCACCATGGAGAAAACGAAAAGCTCATACGAAGGGAAGGCGCGGCGGGCCAGATGTGAAAACAGCTCGGCGCGCTCCTTTTCGTCGGTGGGAAAATAGGCGCGCCGCATGGCGCGCCGCCGGCGGGCACGCGCCGAGACAAACTCGGGGGTCTGTTCAGGATGGGGTTGGGGGGCAGGTTCAGAATAATTCATGCGATGTAAGCTGATCTGTACGGCTCAATTATACAGGGAAGTCTGAGATGTGGGGATGACTCCACCATCTCCGCTAATCTTCACGAATACTTTCCCAATTCGCGCCTATTCGCGGAGACATCGTGCCCGCAGGGTATTAGCGGATCAGACGGATGACCGTTG
>JBAVVF010000599.1:0-2436 GCA_049697155.1 Anaerolineales bacterium | reverse complement strand
CGGCCGGCGTTGCGGATGGCCGTCTCCACGGAGGGCTGGTAGCTCATGTAGGGCATATCGCCAATGATGAAGGCGGTCGGAGCGCCGCGGCGCACGGCCTGGCTGTGCCGGATCATGTCTTCCATTGTGACCGGCAGGGTCGACTCGTAGCCGAGCATGGTCATTCCCAGGCTGTCACCGACCAGGATCATCTCGATGCCGGCCTGTTCCTGCAGGTAGGCGGTCGGGTAGTCGTAGCAGGTCAGCCAGGTGATCGGCTCGTGGTCGGCAACCTTCTTGAAAAGATAGGGCAGCGTAATCTTCTTGCGGGGTTCGGTCATGCTTCCTCCTGTGGGAATAGGGTGGGACCAATTTCAGTATAGGATGAAACGCACCTCACCACAATTGACGAAAATCACTTGTTGAAGGGAGGGAATGGTAATATGACAGAGGCGCAATCCCCGCTCTTTTGTGGTATCCTTTTTGCTCCGCTATGAAACATTTACTACGAATACGAAGCTTCCTGAGACCATATTTCTGGCAAATACTGGCGACACTTCTCCTGCTGCTGGTCCTGACTGGGCTGAACCTGGTGGTGCCGCGCATCATCCGCTCGGTGATCGACGATGGGCTGACGCGCGGCCAAAAGCTCTACCTGATCCAGTCGGCGCTCCTGCTCCTTGGACTGGGGCTGGCTAGCGCATTCCTGAATCTGGGCAACCGCTACCTCTCGGAGTGGATCGCGGCACACGTGGGCTACGACCTGCGCAACCGTATGTACGATCACATCCAGTACCTGCCGTTTACGTACCATGATCACGCCCAGAGTGGGCAGCTCATCTCGCGCTGCATCGAAGACGTCCGCTCGATCGAACGGTTCGCGGGGGGCGCAGTCGCGGACCTGGTCCGATTCGTCCTGCTGACGGTTGGCATTCTGGCCATTATGCTGAACGATAACGTAAAACTGGCGCTGATCGCGCTGCTGCCGATGATCCCTCTCATCCTGATGACCTCCAGCTTCGGGACGAAAATCGGCAAGCTGTTCTTCGACGTGGACAATGCCGTCGGAGAGGTCTCGAACCGCCTGCAGGAGAACGTGGTCGGCGTACAGGTCGTGCGGGCCTTTGCGCGCGAGCCGTACGAGATCGGGCGTTTTGAGACGGCCAACAAGCAGGTCTTCAGGACCTGGGTGTATGTGATCGACGAGTGGTCCAAGATCATGCCAACCACGGGCTGGCTGACCACCCTCAGCATTATCCTGATCCTGTGGTTTGGCGGACAGATGGTGATGGACGGCACGCTGACGATCGGGGCGATCGTGGCCTTCAATGCCTACATCCTGATGCTGGCGGAACCTGCACAGCAGCTGACGGGTCTGGTCAACGCCGGAGGGGAGGCCGCGGCGGGCGCGCAGCGTGTCTTCGAAGTGCTGGATACGCGGCCTGCAATTCAATCTCCTGTGAATGCAGTAAAGCCTGAGCCCCTGCGCGGGCAGGTGGAGTTTCGCGGGGTAGGGTTGAAGTATCAGGACGAGAAAACGGCCTCTTTGAGCGGGATCAACCTGCGGGTGGAGCCAAACCGGATCGTCGCCCTGATCGGGCCGACCGGCTCGGGGAAAACGTCCCTCGTGAACCTCATCCCGCGCTTTTACGATGTCAGTGAAGGCAGCGTGCTGGTGGATGGCATCGATGTCCGCGTGATGGATCTGGTGACCCTGCGAAAACAGATCGGAATCGTGCTGCAGACCTCGCTGCTGTTTTCCGATACGATCAAAGGCAACATTGCCTACGGCCGCCCGGAGGCGACCATGGATGAGGTGGTCGCAGCAGCCAAAACCGCCCAGGCGCACGAGTTTATCGAAGGCTTTACCAACGGATATGACACCATCGTTGGCGAGCGGGGCGTGACCCTCTCGGGTGGTCAGCGCCAGCGGATGGCGATTGCGCGCGCCCTGCTGATGAATCCGCGCATTCTGATCCTGGATGATTCGACTTCCTCAGTCGACACACAGACCGAAAAACTCATTCAGGCCGCGCTCGACACATTGATGGAAGGACGCACAACCTTTGTGATTGCCCATCGTCTGAGTACCGTCCGCCGCGCCGATTTGATTTTGGTGATGGATGGTGGGCGGATCCTCCAGCGCGGCACGCATGCCGAACTGCTGCGCGAAGGCGGCCTTTATAAGGAAATCCATGATTTGCAGCTGGTCGATCATGCGAAGTTTGCTGAAGAAATGGAAGAATCGCAGGAAGAGAAGGTCGCGCCATTGAAGGAGCATGATGAGATGTAACGGCTCGCGCTGAGCGCAGTCGAAGCGCAGTCGAAGCGCAGATAACTGGAATATTTTAAGTTTGTATGAAGCTTGTCCTTCGACTGCGCTTCGCTCCGCTCAGGACGGAGGATTGATTAAAACAATATGCCTTACCTTGTTTACATCCTTGAGTGCTCTGATGG
>JBAVVF010000598.1:0-6707 GCA_049697155.1 Anaerolineales bacterium | reverse complement strand
GAAGTCTTCGGAAGGCTTGCTTACCAGTCCATTAATCTCCACTGATTTTCGCTACAAGTTATCTCAAAAATATCCTTAGCACCGTCACACCTGCACTGCGCGCAGGCGCAAGTGTTGCGAGCGAAGCGAAGCAATCCCATGCAGAGTTGAGCACTTTTTAGCCATGTATGAGATTGCTTCGTCGGAACAACACCCTCCTCGCAATGACGAAAAGTCGTTTTTGAGATGTGTTGTAATTAATGAACAATTCGTGAAGACATCGTGCCCGTAGGGTATTAGCGGGAATTCGTGGATTCGTTTTTGACCTGGGCAAGCCTGGGGAAAATTCGGGCCTGGGCTGCACACATTCATTTGCCATTCCATTCAATCGAGTCTATAATCCTTCCTGCATGTCTGTCATTGATGAGATCAAATCCAAAATAGATATCGTCGACCTTGTCTCGGAGGCAGGGGTCAAACTGCGCCACGCCGGCAGGAACTATACGGGCTTTTGTCCGTTCCACGACAACAAGCATACGCCGGCCTTCGTGGTCTGGCCGGAGTCCGGCACCTGGCGCTGCTTCGGTCAGTGCAACGAGGGCGGTGACATCTTCAAGTTTGTGATGAAGCGCGAGAACCTGGACTTCAAGGAAGCGCTCGACAAACTTGCGGCGCGCGCCGGCGTGCAGGTGCCGACGTTCACCAAACATACCCCCGAGCAGAAGGAAGCCTACGATCACCTGCGCGAATTGCTTGAAGATGCGCTGATCTTTTATCGCGGTCATTTGCTTGCCAACAAGGAGATCTCGAACTATCTGCATCAGAAACGCAAGCTGACCGATGCTTCGATCGAAGCCTTCGGGCTGGGCTATGCCCCCGAGACCTGGGACTCACTCCTGACTCATTTCACCCAGCGCGGCCACTCGGAGCATGATCTGCTTGAGGCAGGCTTGATTTCCAAACGCGACAGCGGCGGTTACTACGACCGCTTCCGCAACCGGATCATGTTTCCCATCCGCGACGAGAATGGGCGCATGGCCGGCTTTGGGGCGCGCATCGTCAACCCGAACGACGTTCCCAAGTTTCTGAATTCGCCGGAGACCCCCATCTTCGTCAAGGGACATTTGCTTTACGGGCTGGACCGGGCCCGCAAGCCGATCCGGGCAGCCGACCAGGCCGTCATTGTGGAGGGTTACCTGGACGTCATTGCCCTGCACCAGGCCGGCTACGAAAACGTCGTCTCGCCGATGGGCACAGCCCTGACCGAGCACCAGCTGCGTCTGCTCAAGCGCTTTACCCGCCGGATCGTCCTGGCCCTCGACCCCGACACGGCCGGGCAAAAAGCCGTCCTGCGCGGGCTGGATGCCGCCCGCCAGGCAATGGACCGCGAGGGCGAGCTGGGCTTCGATGCGCGCGGACTCCTGCGCGAAGAGGCGCGCTTGCAGGCGGACCTGCGCGTGGCCTCCATGCCCGATGAACTCGACCCCGACGAGCTGGTGGCCCGCAACAAAGGGGAATGGGCCCGCCTGATCGAGAACGCCAAGCCGATCGTCACCTACGTGATGGAAACGCTCGCGGCCGGACAAAACATCATCGACCCCAAGGTCAAGAACCAGGTCGCGGCCCAGGTCATCCCCCTCATCGAGGACCTGCCGAATGCCCTCGAACGCGATACTTATCGCCAGCAGCTGGCGCGCATGCTGCGGGTGGATGAAAGCGCGTTGACCGGCACCCAGGCCCAGGCGCCGAAGGTGAAGCGCTCCCGACAGGCCCCGCAAAGACAGCCTGCCGAAAAACCGAATGCTGCCATCACAGTCTCCTCTAGCAAAAAGGTCGAGGCCTACATCATCGCGGTCCTGTACAAAAAGCCCGACCTGCTCTATCGCCTTGACCGTGCACTGCAGGAGTACGGCCTGCTCAAGCTGGCGGTCCAGGATTTCGAATACACCGATCATCAAATGCTCTTCGGACTGATCCGTGAGTCCGTGGAGCAGGATAGGACCGAACAGCACGAGTTCGTGGTCGAGTCGGTGCCCGCCGCCCTGCAGGGGCTGTCGCTGGAGCTCGAATCGCAGGACGACAAAGTGGAGCGCCTGGAGGAAAAACTGCTGGAGGAACTGCTGCGGGGTGTGATCAAACTGCGCCGCGTGGCGGCCGGCGAAAACCTGAACCAGCTGCGCTATCTCCAGGAGGAAGCCCACCAGGTGGGCGATCTGCGCGCGGCCTCTTACCAGGATCTTGTGTTAAAGCATACACGCCTGCTGCGCGATCTGGACCAGGCTTTTCGAAAAATGTCCCTGAAACGGTTACAATAGCATCGCAAGATACCCGGCCAGGTTCATGGCAAACGTAACAATTCATATGTGAGGTCGTCTGGTTAGAAAGGACATATGATTGTAAAAAAGGGATCATCACCAAAGGAAAAGCGCAGGACGAAAGTCAAACTGCTTCGGCCTCGTCCGAAGGGTACGCCGTGGAAAGAGGCGCGCCCGAAAAAAGCGCGGGGTGCAGAGTCCGGGGAGAGCACCTTGAAGGATCTGGTGATCGGTGCCGAAGTGGGGGATCCCGATATCAGTATCCTGGCCCAGCAGGAAGATGAATTTCTCGAAGACGATTTACTTGATCTAAAGAACCCTGAAGTTGCCGCGGAACTGTCGGAAGATCCCGTGCGGCTCTATTTGCGTGAGATCGGCGAGGTCAAGCTGCTCGATTCCGACAGCGAGTTTCGCCTGGCCACAATCATCGAAGCCGACCGTTTTGTGAGCACTCTGCGGCGCCGTCCGGCGACCAAGGGGCTTACCCGCGAATGTACGACCTATCATGCCGTCCTGGCCGAAGTGCACACCTCCTGGGAGCGTCTCGTGGCAGACGCCAAACGGCTGCATTACGAGATGCCTGACCTGAACCAGATCCTGACCGAGGCGCAGGCACTGCACACCGGCTGGCAGGCCGATACACCCTCCTATCTGCGCTCTTACCTGGATAACGGACACTGGGGAGTCGACCCACTCTGGGATGGACTGGCCCGGCACGCCTACAGCGTTTTTCTCGGCCTGTACCTGTTCCCCTTCTCATACGCGGAGTGGCTGCTGAAGAACCTGAAGAAGAATCAACGTCTGCCGAACCAGCGCACTCTTTACAGTCACCTCTGCCGGGATCAGGATCTGCAGGCGGAAATCAGCGCGGCCCAGATCCGGGCCGTCGAGGCCAATCAATCGCTGATCCGCGCCAACCTGCGGCTGGTTGTCAGCGTGGCCAAGCGCTATCTCGGGCGCGGCATCTCCTTCCTGGACCTGATCCAGGAGGGCAATATGGGGCTGCTGCGGGCGGTCGGGAAGTTCGATCCGCGGCGCGGCTTCAAGTTCAGCACCTACGCCACCTGGTGGATCCGGCAATCGATTAATCGTTCCATCGCCGAACAGGCCCGGACCATCCGCATCCCGGTCCATCTGTTCGAATCCATCACCCGCATCCTGCGCACGCAGAGGACCCTGATGCAGGAACTCGGCCGTGACCCGACCACCGAAGAGCTTGCGCTCGAAATCGGTTATCTTCCTCCCGCCGATGTGCAGGCCGTCCTGCGGGCGCGCGCCGAAGAGAAAGCCCTCCCCTCCGAACTGCAGCACCGCCTGGACATTGCCACCCAAAAGATCGAACGTGTCCTGCGCTCGGCCGAGGAGCCCGTCTCGCTCGAAGGCCCGGTCGGGGACGAGGACTCCAGCTCCCTGGGCGAGTTCATCGAGGATGAGGATGCACCGTCGCCGATCGAGGCCGCGGCCCGCCAGATGCTGCGCGAGCAGGTCCAGCGCGCGCTGACGTCGCTTTCCGACCGCGAACGCGAAGTATTGGAATTGCGCTTTGGTTTAAAGGATGGCAAGGATCATACGCTCGAGGAAGTCAGCCGCTACTTCGACGTGACCCGCGAGCGCATCCGCCAGATCGAAGCGAAGGCGCTCAGAAAGCTGCGGCATCCATCAAGGAGCAGGCAGTTGCGGGATTATCTTGGGTAACATGTAGGTCACGTTTCAAATGTGACGTATTTCTTATGCAATGACCGGGTCACGCTGAAAGCGTGACCTACTTCTTTAATTCGTTTTCCATACAATTAGACTATTCTCATCATTTTTGTGAAAAGTGACACTTAACTAGCCCTTGCAAGTCTGTTATGTTATACTCTGCGAACGTGCAAAGGTGCACAAATACCGTCTATTTTGGGCATTTTCCCGACCCGTGGAAGAACACCTGGGACTATGTGAGGTGAGAGTATGCTGGAGTATGTAGCCATCGGATTAATGGTAGTTTTGTCGACTGCGGTGGCGCTGATTGCCATCGGATTGGGGACCATCTTCGGACCAAAGAAACACTCGGAAGCCAAATCCATGCCCTACGAATCGGGCATGAACCCCTACGGCGAGGGCACCCGCCGGATGCCGATCCGCTTCTATCTCATCGCAGTCCTTTTCATCCTGTTCGACATCGAAGTGGTCTTTTTCCTGCCGTGGGCGGTCGTTTTCCGCCAGCTGGGCCTCTTCGGCCTGATCGAGATGGTGATCTTTATTTTTATCTTACTGGTGGGTTACGTGTATGCCTGGAAGAAAGGAGCGCTCGAATGGGAGTAGAGCAGAAACTCGGGAATATGGGGATCGTGACGGCCAAGCTGGAGGATCTCGTCAACTGGTCGCGCACGAATGCCATGTGGCCGATGTTGTTCGGTCTGGCCTGCTGCGCCATCGAAATGATGGCTGCCCAGGCCGCCCATTTTGACATGAGCCGCTTCGGCATGGAGTTGATGCGGGCCAGCCCGCGCCAATCGGACCTGATGATCGTGGCCGGACGCGTCTCGCGCAAGATGGCCCCGGTCCTGCGGCGGCTCTACGATCAGATGCCCGAGCCGAAGTGGGTGATCGCCATGGGCGATTGCGCCTCGTGCAGCGGCGTCTTCAACAACTATGCCCTCGTGCAGGGCGTGGATGAGATCGTCCCGGTGGATGTGTACCTGGCTGGCTGCCCGCCGCGCCCGGAGGCGTTGATCCACAGCATCGTCACTCTCTACGAGAAGGTGAAGAGCGATAAGTTTGTCGAGGAGCCGGTGAAATAGCGTCATTGCGAGTCTGCGAGAAGCAATCTCATACTGAAGTAGAAAGCTGTAAACCACAAGTGAGATTGCTTCGGGCGGGACGCTTCGCGCACCGCCCTCGCAATGACGGGGAAGTTAAATATGGATAAAAAGCTCGAAACGATCGTGCAGGCTTTGCAGGAAAATTTGGGTGTGACATTTGAAGAGTTCCGCGGCGAAGTGCATGTGTTTGCCAAAGCGGAGAATATCATTGCGGCGCTCACGCTCCTGCGTGACAAGTATGATTTTGAACTGCTGTCTGCGCTGACGGCCATCGATTACTGGCCGAAGCTCTCTCCGCGTTTTCATGTCATCTATCAGCTTACCTCGCTGGCGAGAAACCTGTCGCTGCAACTGCGCGTCCCGCTTGAGGACGGGCAGCCCCACATCCCGACCGCGACCGGCCTGTACGAGGTCGCCAACTGGCGCGAGCGCGAGCTCATGGACATGTTCGGCATCCGTGCCGATGGCCACCCCGACCCGCGCCGCATCCTGATGCCGGAAGGGACGGAGGGTCACCCGCTGCGCAAGGATTTCCCGCTTGGTTACGAAGAGCCGCAATTCACATTCAATATCGATGAGATCGATTTGCAAAAGCCGTATGCAAAGGAATAAGTATGGCTCAACTTGAAGAAGTAAGTGTCGAGCAATTTAAACACCTGGTTTCGGAACGTGCATTAGCCGGCGAGACCATGCTGCTGAACATGGGTCCGCAGCACCCCTCCACGCATGGCGTGCTGCGGCTGCTGCTCGAGCTGGACGGCGAGGTGGTCCTGAATGCCATCCCGGATATCGGCTATCTTCACACGGGCATCGAGAAGAACATCGAAGCCAAGACCTATCTCAAAGCCGAGGTGATGACCGACCGCCTGGATTACATGAATAACATGGGCAACAACCTCGCCTATTGCATGGCGGTGGAAAAACTGGTGGATCTGGATGTGCCGGAGCGGGCCGTTGTCATTCGCGTGATCCTGGCCGAGCTGGAACGCATCAATTCACACCTGGTCTGGATCGGCACGTTTGGGCTGGACCTGGCCGCGATGTCCATGTTCCTGTACGCGTTCCGGGAACGCGAGCAGATTCTGGACATCAAGGAACTGATCTCAGGCCAGCGCATGATGACAACCTATATCCGTCCGGGCGGACTGTGGCGGGATGTGCCGGTGGAATTCGAAGCGGCGGTGCGCAGCTTCATCAAGATGATGCCGAAGCGCATCGACGAGTACGAAGCCCTGCTGACGAAGAACCCGCTCTTCCTGGACCGGCTGCTGGGCATCGGCAAACTGGACGCGGCGGTCGCCCTCCAGCACGGCGTGACCGGACCGATGCTGCGCGCCTCCGGCATCAACTGGGACCTGCGCAAGGCCCGCCCGTATCTGGGTTACGACCAGTACGATTTCAACGTTCCGGTTCGTACGGAAGGCGATACGTATGCCCGCTACATCGTCCGTGTGCAGGAGATGCGCGAATCGCTGAAGATCATCGAGCAGGCCCTGAACAAGCTTCCGCTCGGGCCCGTGCAGTCGAACAATCGCAAGTTCGTCCCGCCGCCGCGCTCGGAGCTGGGGGTCAGCATGGAAGCGCTGATCCATCACTTCAAGCTCTGGAC
>JBAVVF010000597.1:0-4244 GCA_049697155.1 Anaerolineales bacterium | reverse complement strand
CTTCAGGTCCCCGCCGAAGTAGTCGCGTCCGCGCGGCTGCTCCTTGGTGGGGCTGGAGGCGGGCGGCGTGTCGTCGAAGCGCCACGGGCAATTGGTGTCGGCATCTGAATAGTTGCGGCAAAAGCCCTCGGGTTTGACGCCCCATTCCAGTTTGATGACCGGGTCATCGTAGCGGACGTCGCCGGTCGCGGGATCGTTGTTCGCGCGCCCATTCCGGAAGCGGTCCGGGAAGATCTGGTAGATGCTGGCCCGCGCCGCCCAGGCCGGCGCCTCGAACGATGGATCGTAGAACATCAGCGCGTAGCTGGTATCGACCATGTCTTCGGTGACGCTTCCCAGGCCGCCATCCAGCGCGGGCGTGTTGTCGGCGTAGTATTCGGTGTCCGTGCCATCGGTCACGATGAAGCGATACCAGAGGTTGTTCGGGCCGGCTTCGTCGAGCGCGGCCTGCCAGAAGTCACAGGTGAAGGACTCGAGCCCGGCCTGGTAGCAGGAAACGTCTTCCGCCGCGCGCGTCATCGGGATGAGGCGCTGGCCGTTGGCATTCACGTCGTAGAGGCGCAGGGAAACGGCGCTCACGTCGTTATGGAAGGTCCGGAAGCGGATCAGGACTTCGGTCCCGGCGGGCACAGCCCCACCCGGCGTGCGATACAGAAGGTCGCGCGAGTCGTGGTGCAGGCCATCCCAGGCGATGTCGTTATCCAAGCCAAAGCCGCCGTCATCGGAAGTAATGGTGAGCACGTGGCTGGCGGGATCGTACTCGAACGTCACTTCGGCGTTGTCTGTTGGAACGTTGAACGGGATGTTCGCGCCGTCCTGCACGCCGCCCTGACCGTAGTTCACGGTCCAGCTTTCGTTGAGGGCAGCCTTCGCTTCGTAGTTCCCAGCCGGCAGCTGCGCGGTGACGAAGGAATAGGTCCCATCCCCATCGGGGTCCTGCAGCCACGAGCGCAGGCAGTCAGGCTGCCAGTCGCCGGGACAGCCCAACTCCGACTGGAAACTGCCCGGCGCCACGACAATCACCGAGGTCTGGTTCTCAGTCACCCAGTGGGATTTGTGGTCGTAGTAGAACTTGACTGAGGCATCCGCGCCGAGGTTCAAGGCAATGTTGGCCCCGTTGGGCTGGGCGTTCGCGCCGTAATTCTCATCCCAGGCATCGTTCAGGGCAGCTTTATATTCAAAGCTTCCGGCCGGGACTGTCCATGTTCCCTGCCAGACCTGATCGGCCGCGTCATAGGTGAGATGGCTCGCAGCGCAGGCCGCATCCCAGTCGCCTGCGCATCCCAACTCGGATTGGAGCGAGCCGACGAGGGTCACAGTGGCGGGATCGGGAGTATGAGAGGCAAGTGCAGGTGTTGGCGTCATGACCCCCGAGATCAAGGTTAGTGCCGTCAAACAGGAAATAAACAAACGTTGAAAAGTTAATCTCCTCGCGTTCATTTGAAGTCTCCTCATCTGTGATTGATGGACCATGCCAGTGGTCCGTACCTTATCATTGTAATGATAGCGGAAGAGAAGTCAAGTTACATTTTGTTACATGCCCTATGCCCTCAGCGGCGGGGACGGCGGCGGAGCTGGTCACTTACTCAAAACCTCACATCATCCCGGGGACGGGGCACGAGATCAGTCAATAGACTTCTTGCACAAGCGGCAAGGCAACCACGAGGCAAACCTTTTGAACCACTGTCCCCTGACGGGGATAATAAAGACACGGAGACTCCGAGAAAAAACAAGGAAAAAACTCCGTGACTCAGTGTCTCAGTGGTGAGGTTTTGGACTTTTGCAAGAGGTCTAATATGCCATCGACCAGGTAATTATTCTGCTGAATCAGCCCTGAGTCCTGCCGCGGCCGCGGCTTGCCCATTCCACGCTTTTCCTTTATGCTTGCCCTATGATCAGATTGGAGGAGCCATGAACGAAGAAACTTTCAACATTAGCATTCGCAAATTCCTGAAATTAGTCGGTATCAATTCGCAGCGTGCCATCGAGCAGGCCGTGGATAAGGCGCTGGCGGAGGGCATCATCTCCGGCAAGGAGACATTCCCGGCCGCCATGACGCTGGAACTTCCGGGACTAAAGCTGAACGTCAAATTCGACGGGGAGATCGAACTCGAGTAAACTCGCCAGGTTTCAGAATAGTGATGCAAGGAAAAACATGAATGTACTCCTAGCCATCTGACAGTTTTAAGTGTTTATCCAATTTCGGTGGTCGAGTAACCCCGAGTGCTCGTCGAGGGGTGCACCGAGACCACAAAGCTAGAGCATTTCTGTGCGTTTTGGTCTCGATACGGCGGGAGAGCGCCGCCTACTCGACCAACGGATTGCTCCTGTAACAAAGTGTCAGGTCGCTAGATGCACTCTATAAAATGATTGGAAACCCGTTCTGAAAGGATAAATAAATCGTTGCCAAACCCTACGGCGTACAAATTGCTGGAGGCGTGCCGCGAGCCGGGCTGCCCGGTTTGCCGGCTGGAACAGCAAAGTGTGGAACGCTACCTGGATAACCACTTCTATGAAAACGTGAATAGTCCGGCGTGGCGTGACCGGCTGCGGGCCAGCCATGGTTTTTGTCATGAGCATGCCTGGCTGGGGGTGAATCGGCGACTGGGCGATGCACTCGGCTTTTCCATTATTTACCATGACATCCTGAACACAATTCTCGATCAATTGAACGAGGATCGGCGTCCGGCGCGAAGTCCGCGCGGCTGGGCATCCCTGCTCGGGCAGGTGCCTGAAAAGGCGCGGGCGCTGATCGGAAAAATGCTATATGCCTTCAGCCCGCGCAAAGGCTGCCCCGTGTGCGAGCACCGGGATGAAGTGCGGCGTACGCTCCTGTCCACACTCGTTGAGGAAATGGGAGCGCGTGAGATGGCAGAGGCGCTGCAAACTTCCGACGGTCTCTGTCTGCCGCACCTGCGGCTGGCGCTGGGATATGTGAGGGATGACTCGATCTGCGACCAGCTTCTGACGATCCACCGTGATAAACTCGCCAGCCTGAGGACCGAGCTGGCGGAGTTCATCCGCAAAAATGATTACCAGGCGTTCCAGGAGGGTTTTGGCGTCGAGGGAGATGCCTGGCTGCGAGCCATCGGCATGATCGCGGGGCACAGAAAAGAGCCATGATGCCATCCGGACACAATTAACCAGGACCCAGTGCAAAAGTCGACTACGTACCAGGCCCGCCTCCGCATAAGGAAGTGGTCTTGCTTTCCCTACCCTGCCATCTACGGGAGAATCCCTATTTCCGTTTTCGTTATTTCAGCGTAGATTCGGGGGTATGAAGACATTTCAGATGTTTTGGAGAGGTTCGATCCTCATCATCATTGCATACTTTGCCGTGAGCAGCTTTGTCACGGGCGGTCTGCTGGCAGGCTCGTTCTTACTGTTTTGCATTCCGCTCTGGCTGTACATCGGCATGTATAACCTGGGCTACTTCTAGCCCTGGAGGTGGAACGCAAGATCATATTCCCGGTTCGCGAGAGGGGTATCGATCTCGTTTGCTCGTTGTCCGTCCGAGTGACGTGACGCCCCACTCCGGCAACGAGCATTTTTTTGCGGCGGGTTCGAAGGAGAAGTCAATGCGGGTCAAATAAGAGAAGATTTGTGGGATAATACTGCTGTTGCAGCAGAGCGAACAAAAGGAGCGCGGCAAGCTTGAAAGTCAGGACGTATGCAGGGCCGCTGGGCATCCTGGCGGCAGGTTTGGCCGGTGTCAGCCTGCTGTGCAGTGTTTCTGCGCTGGCCATAAGCGACCTGAACAGCCGCGCGCCCGGCGCTCTCGAGCCGCCAAATATTGTCGAGCTGGCGGTGGATAACCTGAATACCGCCGCGGCCCTGACACAGCAAAATATGACTCAGTTTGTTCCTTCGGAAACGACATTTCCAACCCATACTGCTACACTTACCCCGCGGCCTTCCACTACTTCAACGGTCTTCCCCACATCTACGCCTTTGCAGCCCACACATACGCGCCGGCCGAGGCTCGCCTCTCCCCCCACCCAAACGAATACATCCATTCCCCCGACGAGCACGCCAGTTCCCCCGACAGATACGCCCGTTTCGCCTACCCCGATTCCAGATACGGATACCCCGGCGCCTCCACCGAGCGAGCCACCTGTTCTCGAGTCTGCTGCATCGCCAAACTAACAGGCGCCATAAGCATCGAAAATCCTCTCGCTCGGCACAATCAACCACATGATGAGATAGGCAGCAATAATGCGGTTGCTGCGCGAGCGGCGCAATGC
>JBAVVF010000596.1:0-3346 GCA_049697155.1 Anaerolineales bacterium | reverse complement strand
GGGGCCGTCGGCTCTTCGAGCACTTCGAGCTCTTCGAGGCTGATGACTTCGAGTTCCATGGCTATTCTCCTTTCCTTAGAAATTTCCCAAGATATGGTTTTACCCACATCCCTTGGTCCACAGCCTATAGATCAACCCGTACGCTTGTTGCTCCGGCAATACGATTGGCAACCGTCAGAACCGTGCTTTTATTGAGAATATCTTCTGTCGTAACTTGTACTCCCCGGGACAAAGCTTCAGTGCCCATGCGTTCACAGTACGAAGAAATCAAGTCGTAGCCCAGTAATGCATCCAAACCATAAAAATGTGTACTATCGGCTACATGGCAGGCTGCCGGTGAACCCAGGTAAGGCTGAATTTCCTGCCATAGATAATGCTTGTTGCGCTCGAACCAGTGCATATCTTTCGGCAGAAGATTTAATTGTTTCGCCGCAGGCAAAGCCCTGACCACGAACAACAGCCCGAATCCTTTGACGCACATTTCGTCCAGGAATGTTTGCGGCATTTTCATATAACGAAAACGCGACATGCGCCCATACTGATAGGCTGCATGTTCCCTGTAAAGTTGCAGGTGTTGGCGGGTGTCATCCGAAAGATGGGCAAGATTCAAGACGATCTGCCATTTTTGCTCATGCTCAAAACACATGCTGGCTGGAACTTGGGGGTTATTGCACAGATAAAGCTGCAATCCCTCCGGTGCTGGAACATCCCCTTTGCAGCATTCCAATACATCACAAGCAGCTTGGATAAAAATCGCCGGGTCTCCAGCCAGGTCGGCACATTCGCGGAATGCATCCGGATCCACATGCGCTGCCTGGCAAAAATCCGCCACCCAGGCTGCCGAAGGCTGCTGTGAGGATGGTATCGTCAGTATGGGAATATCCTGTTGAGCAGGCTGGAGATTGGCCTGTGCCGCTGGCTTGGGCGTTTGTGACTTGCGTTTTGCCTGTATATTGAGCAGTTTTTGTTCCAGTGCCGCCGAATACTGCTCACACCCCTGGATCATGCTCAAAATTTCATTTTGCCAGGCCGGACAGTTAACATCCCGGACAACATACAGGGCCAGCCTGAAAGCCTCCATGGCATCTTTTAACGTTGCCAGTGCATGGCCTTGCCCATAGATCAGTGACCCTACCGCATTCACATCCGGCCGCCGGGTGCTTTCAACTTCATCGGCCAGTTGATGATCCAGCAGGACCCGGGTCAGCAATGGGGTATAAAGATGGTCGCGATAATCACTCCGCCAATCCTGCAAATTATCCAGCAGCTGTAAGCCAATATGAAAAGCTTCACAGGAAAGGGCAATTTCCTCCGAGACATCCTGCCGGCTGAGATAAGCCAAAGCCGCCAGGCCTGCCTTCGCCATTGCGCTTTTGCCGCTGAAGATGAAGATTTTTTCCTGTTCACTATATTCGCTGATACGATAGGTATGTTGTATACGCTCCAGCGTCAACGCCTGTGCATTTTCAATGCGGCATTTTTCAAAATAAATCCAAAATGGGGAGTCGGTCGGGAATAATTCGCTTAATGTCGCGATGATTTTCTGGTACGTTGAATTGGTCCAATAAGCAATCTGGGGCTCCAATAACAACTTGCCATCCATCAGGCGGTCAAGCATCAGTACATGGCTTAGATAAAGATACTGGCTTATTGCCAGTTGGTCATATTGTTGTAGTGGAACCTGCGCGTAGAGTTCGTAAAAAAGATAGGGAAACTTGAGGTAGAACAAAATGTCTTCGTCGTGGGTACGTTTAAATTCCAGAGGATATTCCTCAATATCCCCTGAAAAAACCAGCCCCATTGTTTCATAGTGGAATTCAGTTTCTACCGTCTCTATTCCCCGGCTCAATCGCATCTCTGCTGCACGTCGTATACCAACAGATTGTCGGTAGAGATGTTCCCGATCAGCGAGAAGCAATGACTCAATAGACATTTCTATAACGGTCACCCTTATGTAAATTATGCGGAGGAACAAACGTGGTTGGCAGGTATTATCCCGCTTTATGTCATGGTTGTCGACGCCATTTGTAATGGATATTTTGTGACTTTCGTCAATATTTTAAGGCTGGATTAATCTTTGTTTACACCTTTATGTATTTGCCCTGCCTATCTTTCTGAGTATACTATTCGCAGCTTTGTGGTTTCCGTTGAAATTGATCGAAGCCTTCGGCTGTAACCTCACGGAGTTAACATGAACCCCTTCCTCGCCACCCTCCTCACCTTTGCAATCGCCATCTTCTTCCTGCGTCTCATGGACTTCATCGCTCAGCGCGGCTGGATCGACAGCAAGACCAGCCGCAAATTGATCCACATCGGCACGGGGCCGATCTTTGTCCTGTGCTGGCTGATGTTTCCGGACCTGCCAATTTCCCGCTGGCTGGCGGCGCTGGTCCCTTTCCTCATCACGATGCAGTTCGCCCTGGTCGGGACGGGAGTCCTCAGGGATGAAGCCGCGGTCAAGGCCATGTCGCGGACCGGCGACCGGCGCGAGATCCTGCGCGGGCCCCTGTTCTACGGGCTGGTCTTCGTCGCCGTGACGTTAATCTACTGGAAGGATTCGCTGATCGGCATCCCGGCCTTGATGATCATGTGCGGCGGGGACGGCATCGCCGACATCGTCGGGCGGCGCGTCCGTTCGCCGAAGCTGCCCTGGTCGCCGGAAAAGAGCGTCGCCGGGTCGTTGAGCGTCTTCCTCGGCGGCTGGCTGCTGACGATCTTCATCTTTGCGATCTACGTCTGGGCCGGCGCCTTCAGCGGACCGCTCGCGGGCTTCCTTCTGCCGGTTACCTGGATCGCACTTGGCGCGGCTCTGGTCGAGTCGCTGCCGTTCAAGGACGTCGACAACATCACACTGACGGCCGTCTCCGCCCTGATCGGTCATCTGGTGTTTTAAATCCTTTTACTTCTTCCTTCGTGACCTTCGTGTCCTTTGTGGTGAGAAATCTTTACTCTAAGGGGCCGGAACAGACTCTATCGCCTCGATCAGCATTTGAGTGAATACTGGTTTGCAATCCAGATTGAGATGATGTATGTCTTTGTACAGATCAGCGGTCAGGCGCTCGTCATGTGCAAAATCGATCAGGATGACATCCTGGCTCTGCGCATAGGCACGCAAGTCGCTCATATAGTGGGTCAGTGCCGCCGGTTCAGGACTTTCATTTGAAAACCGCAGTATCTTTGTCCTGACGAGGACCAGCTTAATATTGTTTTCCCTGCTGATGCGAATCATCTCAGGCAGGAAGGACTGACCGATCTGGGTCTCGAAATCCAGGTTTTCATCCGTGTACAAAAAGTTCTCCGCGGAATTGATCGTTTCGTTGAGCTGATCGGTTTCGAAGTTCTGGTT
>JBAVVF010000595.1:0-1838 GCA_049697155.1 Anaerolineales bacterium | reverse complement strand
AGAGAAGGCCGCTCGGAACCGCCCGCCGGCCAGCTCGCGATTGCCTTCGTCACGATCAGGAGAGCCGAGCAGAACAAGTCGTCGATCTGCTTCGAGGTTTTCAGATACCGCCAGTTTTCGTGGACTTCGGAGAAGCGATACCTGCAAGCCCTGCCGAGTGGCCCGCATTGGCAACAGGCACTCAGGACAGCCGCCCTTGCTCTGGCTGGATTCCCAGACAACACGATGGGCGCCACGCACTACCACGCCGTCGGGATCACGCCAAGGTGGGCGAAGTCCATGCACAGAATAACCCGCATCGGAAACCACATTTTCTACAGGCCGTCAACCCATGAAGACCGGACTGCTTCTACTTGCCCTGCTCCTGCAGGGCTGCGCGTCATTCGAGGAAACGCAGGCAAGCATCGCACACTGCGAAGCGCTCGGGCTGAACTGGATCATAACAACGGAGGTTGAGTGCCGTGAGTGAGATGGAACCAAAGTGCGAGAGGTGCGGCGCCGAAATTACCACCGGCTTGATGGCGGTCTTTTGTCCAAAAGGAAAGGACTGCGAGTTCTGGGTACCGGAGGTTGAGGAATTCAAGAAGGACTGGAAAGCGCCAGAGGAGATCGACTCATGACTGAGCGAAGGAAGCCAGTAAAACGGGAGGAAGTATGAGTGTAGGAACATGGGGGCGTTCCGGATACCGATGCAAGGATTCTAACGGCAGGGAAGGTGACGCGTTTTGCTTTTTGTGTATTGAAACTGACGCGCATCCAAAAGGCGGGGAATGGTTAGCTGTCTGGTGGGACGACGAGGATATCCCTACTTGCGCTAAGAAATCAGACCTAAAAATCAGGTGGCTAACTTACGGAAAATGGGATCGGCCATGACTGAGCGAATGAAACAATCCAAGACACCCGTTGAGCGAATACACGTTGGCTTATTGGACGGCATTCCGCGCCCAAAGGCAGATGGAGCATATGTCTACTACGTGGACTATCACGCGCTCGAACTGGAGTGCGCGGAGCTGAGGAAGGATGCGGAGAGGTATCAGTGGCTCAAAGAGCAAGCTGGTTACTACCAAGATGGATCACAAACTGTTGTCGAGCTTGTGCAAGATGATGCCACTCGAACCTGTTTCATAAAGGTCGGGAGTAAATACTACGGGAAAGACGGCTGTGGCTTTAACGCCGCCATCGACGCCGCCCTGGAGGACTCCCATGACTAAGCGAATGAAGCCAGTGAAGCGCCCTGCGTGGAGTTCCAAGCGTGGCTGATTTCACGATCCGGTTACCGTGGATCAATCGCAGACGGCCTTTTATCTCTCTGCACATCGCGCCATTCCCTGGATACAAAATTCATAACGGGCGCACTTCAAAGTATTTTCACTGCGGGATCATTTGGGGGCGGCAATTTATGCCAACCGCAAAGCCGTGTAGGGCGTGGTGGTTCAACTTCACTTTCCCATCCAGCGCCGCCAAGCCAGCCAAGAAATAGGAGTGGAGGGTGACTTGCGTGTATAGGAGGAAGCCGTGACCGATCTTGAGATGACCAAGCTGTGCGCGGAGAAGATGGGCTACAGGATAGACGAAATTAAGCGTACCTACGACCCCCTCCACGACGACGTTGCAGCGCCGCAGGATATTGGAAGAGAGAAATCTCACGCGGTCGGTGACGGCTCAGCCGATGTATCCGACGCTGTTCCTGCTGGCGCTGCTCCCACCTGGGACTGTGATAAGCACCCTGATACCAAATTGGAGTGCTTCGGCGGGTTGAGCGCCCACAGGGATAACTGGACGTGCCCGAAATGCGCGGCTGATGGTTCCTCGGATACGACGCTGAAAGCAGTCCTAAA
>JBAVVF010000594.1:0-5967 GCA_049697155.1 Anaerolineales bacterium | reverse complement strand
ACTCATGGTTGCCGTTGGTGGTGACGTTGTACAGGGTGATCGTACCGAGACTCGAGATGTCCAGTCCATGATAGCCGTTGTCGCTGGCTGTCAGGTAGCCAAGAATGGTGACATTCTGCGGGGCAGTCGGCAGGAGATAGTTGTTATGGATCGTCACGCCGCTGGCGTCCGGGCTGGTATTGTTGCTGGCCGTGATCTTATTGAGCGTAATGGCGCCCCTGGTTGTGATGTCCAGTCCAGTGTCATAGTTGCTGTTGAAGTTGCTGGCGCCGTACAGGAGGACAGTCCTGGCAGTGGAATTTCCACAGTACCAGGTGCTGGAGTTGAGGGGGTCCGGCTTGACCAGCAGGCAGTTATCCAGGAGGGCGCCGTAACCTGTTGTCCCGCTGGTGCCATTGCCGTTGGCAGTCACATTGTACAGGGTGATGATCCCCTTGCTGTTTACGACCAGACCGGTATTGTAGTTGTCATTGAAGAGATTGGTGCCGGTCAGCGTCACGACCGAGCCGGCGGTCGAGGTGATGTTTTGCAGGATGGCGCCGTTGTTCCCGGTATTGCCGCTGGCATTGATATTGTTCAGAGTAATGGCGCCGTCTGAAAGGATATACAGGCCGCCGTTGTTGTATTTCAGCTGGTTGCTGCCGGTGAATTTGACTCCCAGGGCTGTGGTGGCGTACGTGTTGGTCAGCCAGGCTCCCCACCCGGTCTCATTCCCGTTGGCAACCAGATTGTTGATGGTGATGGCGCCCCGGCTTGCGACGCCCAGACCCTTGTTTTGGTTGTCGGCGAAGATGTTGGTGCCGGCCAGGGTGACAAAATCTGCGCTCGAATTTTTACAGGTACCGGCGGCGGCGCCATACATTTCGTACAGGCAGTTATCCAGGTTTGCGCCATCCCCAAGGTTGGACTCCGCCGTGATGTCGGTCAACAAAATCGTCCCCGCCGTCCGGATGTTCAAGCCAGCCCCACCGTTGTAGGAAAAGGAGCTGTTCTTCACGGTCACAGTGCCGGTCTTGGTGCCGCCGTTCAGGCTGGCGTTATCCAGGACCGCGCCGGCGCCCGCATTGGAGGCCCCTTCCGTACCGACCTGCACGTTGGTCAGGGAGATGTTGCCGTTCGTCTGCACATCGAGGGCCGTTCCGGATGATACATTGTTGATGACAATGTCACTGATGGTGATGGCACCGGTCCAACCCGTAATGGTCAGGGGAACATTGAATACGGAGGGGGTGAGCGGATTGGTGACAGTGCTCAGTTCCAGCCCATTCCACCCGCCCTTGATCGTCAAAGCGAAGTTCACGGTTGAGCCAAGTCCTGCACCTAATGAGACAGGAGCCCCGCCTTCATTTGCGCTGTTGTAATCATAGGCCACCCAGATCACGCCGGCCACGTTTTTGTTCACCAGGACAGACAGCAGTCCTGCATCTGCTGCATTGGGATTGAAACCATAAAATGAATTGGTACATCCTCCCGTATTCGGTTTCGGCGCGACTCCCACGGGACACCAGATCGGGTCACCGCCGTAGAAGATCTCCTCAGCCTCTTCGCTGGCGAGAGTCAGGGCTTCGCCGTTCTCGTCCAGCACGACAAGATCCGTGCCTTCGGGAAGCTGCGCCAGCACTTCGGCCGGTGTCTCTGCCTCAGGGGCAGGTTCTTCCGCGACCGGAGCCTCGGGGCTCACAACCGGTTCCCCGGTCGGGGCCGGCGCGGCTGTCTCTTCCACGACGGGAGCCTCCGCAGTCGCTTCGACCGGAGGAGCGTCCGGCGTCGATTCCTCCTGGGGAGGCGGAGTCACTTCGGTGGACTCCGGGGGAGGCGGCACTTCGCCGTCGGCCAGCACCGGGACGACCTGCATGGCGCTAATTGCAAGCACCACGACGACCGTCAATGCAGACATCGTGTAATGAGACCATTTTTTCATTTTGCACTCTCCTGTTTTGTTGAAAAAAAGATGATGATAGTCTTTCTTACCGGTAAACGTTTAATAACCTTAGGGAAGGTAAGGTTGTTCAAATATAGTAGTACTCTTCCCGTTTTTTATCAATGGAAAGGCGGTCGTCATTTTTGAAAAGTTTCGCGGCGATAGTTCAGACAAATGCAGCGACTGAAACTTGCAAATATGTCGATGGTTCCGTAATTTTTCAGCGGGATGGGTTGTCTGCGTTAGTGATTGCATCCCAACATCCTGTGAGGAAATATGACCAAGACGATTTTGGCAGTTCTTGCCCACCCGGACGATGAATCCTTTGGACTGGGCGGCACGCTCGCGCTCTATGCCGGCCGGGGTTATGACACCTATCTGGTCTGCGCGACGCGCGGCGAAGCCGGCACCGTGGACGCCGAGCACCTGAATGGCTTCAAAGATACCGCCGAACTCCGCACGGCTGAATTGATGCGGGCCGCGCAGGACCTGGGTCTGAAAGATGTCTTCTTCCTCGGCTACCGCGACTCGGGCATGCCGGGCATGGAGGAGAACAAACACCCTGACGCCCAGATCAACCACCCGGTGGAGGAGGTGGCCGGAAAAGTTCTCAAATATATCCGCGAGCTCAGGCCTTCTATTGTTTTGACGTTCGACCCGATCGGTGGATATCGGCATCCCGATCACATCCACATTCACCAGGCCACGGTCCTGGCCTTCGAGAAGGCCGGCGACGCCTCCTTCCGCCCGGAGGCCGGGTCGCCGTTTCGACCGCGGGCCCTTTACTATCAGGTTTTCCCGCGCTCCTTCCTGAAGTGGATGACGCGCCTGATGCCGCTCCTGGGGAAGGATCCGACCAAATGGGGGCGCAATGGCGACATCAACCTGAAGGAGCTTGCCGAGGTGGATTTTCCCGTCCATGTCCGCCTGGACATCCGCCCGGTGGCCGAGATCAAGCACCGGGCCGGGGCGCAGCATGCCTCCCAGGGCGGAGTCGGGATGCGCCGCGGGCTGATGGGGTTTGTCACCCGGGTCTTCGGCGAAAGCGAGGATTTTATGCGTGCTTATCCGCCCGTCCACGGTGATTTCCGCAGAAAGCACGATCTGTTCGACGGCATCTAGGTCAGTTGTCTATGGTTTTCTCATTATCGCTGATAAACTCTGCTTTTTGTACACGGAACCCACGGACAGCACGGTTTCCCTCCGTACCATGACGGAAAAAACTCCGTCCGTTCCGTGAAATCCGTGTACAAATTGTCTCCAATCGGGGTTTTGAGAAAGCCATCGCCAGTTCTCCCGAGGGACTTGAATTAATAGAAAAAATGTTCTATAATTGACGAAACCACCCAGTCACAAGAGGAGAATATCATGTCCAAGCGAAATGTTGTCCATGTTGAGATTCCCGCGCTGAACGTCCAGGCTGCGGGCAGGTTTTATCAGGAACTGCTCGGCTGGAAAATTCAGCACGATGACACGTTGAACTACTCCATGTGGGAGGCAGGCGATGGCTCCGGCGGCGGCTTCCCGGAGGTCTCCAAGGATGCTCCGGCGGGCCATGTGCTCGTCTACATCCACAGCGACGACATCGAAGCCGATCTGAAACAGGTTCAGAAGCTGGGCGGCACGGTGGTGCAGCCCAAGACTGAAATTCCCAACACTGGCTGGTTCGGCATGTTCCAGGATCCAACCGGGAACGTGCTGGGACTTTATACCAGCATGAACCCTGAAGTCAATCGATAACGGAGACCTGCAGCAGGAACGTTTGACAGCGTTCCTGTTTTTCATTTAACCGGATATCTGCTTGACGCATCATTCCCGCAGTGGTATCCTTGCGCCCAATGTCTAGTCAGGTCACCGTCAATACCACCAATAATAATACTCGTACCCATTGGGTAACGGGACGTTGGTGGTTGTCAGGTGGACGGAAACAAGTTCAACCTCACCAGGTAAGCACACCAAACGCCCCGAAAACATCGGGGCGTTATTTTTATCCAAAGGAGCCATTATGATTTCCAACACTACCCCCGTCTTCGCCGTTGACGAGAAGCATCTCGTCCCTGTCAGCGCCCATCTCAGGGAGATGATGGACATTCCGCCGTCCCGAATGTTTCTCATCAACAAGTCGTTGAAGGTCTATCTTGAAAAGAATCCCGGCGCAAAGGTCTTCGATGCCTCGCAGGGCGACGGCGGCGCGTCCCTGCCCGGGGTGCCGAAAGCGCTGCTCGAGCGCGCGGCCCAGATCCAGATCGAGCACGGGACCGCCTACGATATGCCTTTCGGCACGGATGCCTATCGCAAGGCTGTCATCGAAAAGTATTGGAAGCTTGATCCAGCCTCCGGCTGGGGACCCGCCAACGTGCTTGCTACGGCCGGCGGGCGCGATGCCCTGATCAAGGCCTATCAGGCGATGATGGCCCTCGGACACGGCCGTCAGGGCGACCTGATCATGGTCTCGCGCGTCCCGTGGATATCCTACAACTGGGGTCCCTATGGCGTCGGCGCGAACGTGCTTTGGGCGCCGGGCGATCCCGCCCAGGGCTGGGCGTACTCTGAAGACGCAATCCGCGCCAGCGTGAAGTTTGCCGAATCGAAGGGGCGCAAGCTGGCAGGACTCGTCATTACCAACCCCGACAATCCCACCGGCCTGACGATCCCCGTCGAAAAGCAGGTTTCGCTGGCCAAAGCCGCCCTGGAAGCAGGCGTGGCCTTCGTCCTCTTCGACTGGATGTATCACTACGTGACCGACGAAGCGCCGATGGATCTGAACTCCTTCCTGAAACATTTCACCCCCGAGGAGCGCAGGCGCATCCTGTTCCTGGATGGGATTACAAAGTCCCTCGGCGCTTCGAACATCCGCAGCTGCCACCTGATTGCGGACGAGGCGGTGATCAAGTTCATCGTGGCGCGGGCCTCGCATGGGGTCATCCCGCCGTTCTATTCCCTGGCAGTGGCCATGGCAGCCTATGAGATGGGTTACGGGGAGGCGGCCCGGACGATCATCGAGCCGACCAACGCCAGCCGCATCGCCCTGAAGGGGCTGCTCGAATCCTGCGGCATGCAGCACATCATCGGCAAAGGTTATTATGCCTTCATCAATGTGGGTGAGTACCTGCAGGCCAAAGGCTGGGCCGACAGCGAGCCCCTCGGACAATACCTCGCCGAAAACCATGGCGTGGCCATCGTCCCGGGCGCGTTCTTCTCGCCCTTTGGCGGCGACTGGGTCCGCTTCTCGTATGCCACACCCGTCGAAAGGACCGAGGGCGCGTTCCACAGATTGGTGGAAGGGTTGGAGAGTTTGAAAAAGTAAAGGAAAGAAGAAAGAGGTTTTATGCACGTTGAACGTCTTTCATCTTTCTTCTTTCCTCTTTTATTGACCTCAACCATACTTTAGGACTTAATTATGCCTTCCCAAAAATTCGCCGATAAATATCTCCTGGCCCTGGAACAGGCCATTAAAGAAAAACCCCAGGGCGGACTCAACGGCTTCGAGCAGGAGTGGAACCTGCTTGATGAAGACCTGCGTCCGCTGCTGACGGTCGGCGCGGGGCCCAGCCAGCAGTCCTTTGTGGATTATCTGCGGGCCGAATGCATCCCGCCCTGGCAGGCCCGCTTCAGCCAGCTGGAAGTCTTCCACTGGATGGTCGAGTGGGCGACCCGACCGTACTACAGTCCGCGCGGGGCCATTTACGAGGCGCGCCTGATGGAAGCCGCGCTGATCAACGCGCTGCACTGTGCCGGCGTCCACTTCGGCGAACGTTTGCATTACTGGCACGGCAACCTGTTGTTCCTCACGGATATAGGTCATCATTCCATCCCCGGGAACTGGGCCATCGCCAAGCGCCGCTATCTCGAAAAATGCGTCGACCTGTACGGCGCGACCCTGGCGACGGCGGGCATCCACACCAACATGTCGCTGCCGGACCCGCTCTTTGCATGGGACTTCATGCATCTTTCCCCGAACGAGCGCGGCGATAAACACCTCGATGAGTTCAAGTCGGAGTTCTACATCACCGCCTCCCGTCTGCTGCGCGCCTTCGCCGCGCTCT
>JBAVVF010000593.1:0-2624 GCA_049697155.1 Anaerolineales bacterium | reverse complement strand
TGGCTTGAATTTTCGATTACGAGGAAAAAAGTATAGCATGACCGCCAGGGATTATTGCCTTCAACTACTATACACTTCTGTGGTTAAATTACCTTACTGACTACTGAACACTGGCCACTGAATACTGACTACTGAATACTGACCACTGTTCACTGGAACCTGACATGCTTATCCACTCCTCCTCCCAACTCCTCACCCTTGCGGGCGGCCCGCAGCGCGGACGTGCTCTGGGTTCGCTCGGCCTCATCGAGAACGGCGCGGTCGTCGTCCGCGATGAAAAGATCGTCGCGGTCGGCACGACGGCCGAACTGAAGGCCTCCTATCCCGACGAGCCGACCCTCGACGCGGGCGGCTGTGTCCTCATGCCGGGCTTCGTGGATCCGCACACCCACATCATCTGGGGCGGGGATCGCGCCGGCGAATTCGAGATGAAAATGTCGGGCAAGCCTTATCTCGAGATCCTGGCCGAAGGCGGGGGGATCATCTCCACGGTGCGGCAAACCCGCACGGCCTCCATCGAAAAGCTGATCGCGCAGACCCGCCCGCGCCTGCTGCGCATGTTCAGGCATGGCACGACCACCGCCGAAGCCAAGACCGGCTACGGCCTGCAGACCGCCACGGAGCTTCGTCTGCTCAAGGCCCTGCTTTTGCTGGATGACGAGACCCCACTCGATCTCGTCATCACCTTCCTCGGTGCGCATGCCATCGCGCCCGAGTACAAGGACAACCCGCGGGGATACACCGATCTCGTTTCCGAGACGATGCTGCCCATTCTCAAGGAATGGTGGGGGACGCATGCGCCGCGCCTGTCCCTGCCTTTCGTGGATGTCTTTTGCGAGGACAAGGCCTTCAACCTGGAGCAGTCGCGTCAGATCCTGACGAAAGCGAAGTCCCTGGGCTTCCCGCTCAAGATCCACGCCGACGAGTTCGGCAACATTGGAGGGGCCTCTCTGGCGGTCGAGCTGGGCGCGGCCTCTGCCGATCACCTGGTCAAAACCTCCGACGCGGACATTGCCGCGTTGGGCAAATCGGATACGGTCGCGGTCTCGCTGCCCTGCACTCCCTTCGGGTTGGCTGAATGCGAGTACACGCCTGCCCGCAGGATCATCGAAGCGGACGGGATCCTCGCCCTGGCCACCGACTGTAACCCGGGCACGAGCTGGAACGAGTCGATGCAGTTCGTCATTGCGCTGGCCTGCCGTGCCATGAAGTTGACTCCCGCGGAGGCCATCGCGGCCTCGACGATCAATTCTGCCCACGCCATCCGCCGCGCGGACACGATCGGTTCCATTGAAGCCGGCAAACAGGCGGACATGCTGATCCTGTCGGTGCCGGATTACCGGCATCTGGGGTATCGCTACGGGACGAACCTGGTCAAGCACATCATTAAAAGAGGACAGGTCTATTCGGTGGATGTGGGATATTATCGGACGGCATAGTAAAATCATGTCGTTGCGAGCGCCGGTCGAGTAGCGAAGCGTACACTTGCACCTGACGCAAGTGCAGGTGTCGAGACCAAGCGAAGCAATCTCCTCATTAACGAGGGGGTTGCTTCGTCGCCTTTCAGGCTCCTCGCAACGACATTTTAGGAGGTATTCATGCAAATAGACATTATCGGTGTTCCCATCGACCTCGGTGCAGACCGGCGCGGCGTGGACATGGGCCCCAGCGCGATCCGCTATGCCCATCTTCACCAGAAGCTCAGGGAGCTGTGGTATGCGCTGGAAGACAAGGGCAATATCGAAGTACCCATCCAGGAAACGTGCAGCATCACCGACAGCCGGTTGAAATATATCGACTGCATCATTCCCATGGCGCGGCGTGTGGCGGGAGCCGTTGCCACGTCCATTCAGAGCCATCATTTGCCGATCGTGCTCGGAGGCGATCACAGCCTCTCCGCCGGTTCCATTCGCGGCGCGGCGAAACACAAAAAGCTTGGGCTGATCTGGGTGGATGCCCATGCGGACTTCAACACCCCCGAAACGACTCCTTCCGGAAACATCCACGGGATGCCCCTGGCGGCTTTGTGCGGACTCGGCGATCCGCGCCTGGTCTGTCTGTGGGACGAAGCGGCTCCGGCCCTCGACCCGCGGCGGGTCGCGGTGATCGGCGCGCGTGACCTCGACCCGGGCGAAAAGCGCAACCTGCGCGCGGCCGGCGTGATGGTCCAGAGCATGGAGCAAATCGACCGCATTGGCATGGTCGCGGCTTTGGAGAAGGCCATCGACCGCATCAGCCGGGACGTGGACGGGATCTATCTATCCTTCGACATGGACGCGCTCGACCCGCGGCACGCGCCGGGCGTGGGAACCCCTGTCCCCGGCGGGTTAACGTACCGGGAAGCCCATCTGGCCTGCGAAGTCGTCGCGGAGACCGGGAAACTCGTCGGTATGGACATTGTCGAGGTGAATCCGATCCTGGATGTCCAGAATCAGACCGCCCTGCTGGCCGTGGAGTTCATCCGCTCGGCGCTGGGATCGCGCGTCTGGAGCGGGGATTGAGGCGGCCCGTCAGCCTGGAGCCTGCCGCTCGGACGGTGGCAAATCCATTTCAAAAGAAAGAGGCGCTCTTGTTCGGCGTCTAAAATCCGGCTACAATGCTGCTATGAATACTATCTACGGCCC
>JBAVVF010000592.1:0-1596 GCA_049697155.1 Anaerolineales bacterium | reverse complement strand
GCGGCATTCCGAATGCGCGGTATTCGTTAAACTTCTCCTTGAGCTGAATGGCTAATTCGTGCTTGTCTTGTGGATGGTCTCCGAGCATATCCAGCATCATTGCGATTTCCGCCTTGAGCGTTTCAAGCGCCATGCATCAACTCCATAAAACTATTCAGCCAAGTAGATGAGTCGCATATTGCTTCTAAGATTCGATTGACCTATGTCAAAGAATTGCCCGCAGCGGGGCAATTCCAACCCAATGACTGAAAAACTAATCCTACGGAGCTAAAAGTTCTAAGATATGAGCAATCCGAAAATAGTGCCGGATAGCCTCTTCGAAACGCATCTCAACGTGCGCGATCTTGATCGTGCGATGGATTTTTATCGCGACGTCGTTGGCCTCGAACATGCCTACACGTCGCCCCAGCGTCAGGTCGCTTTTTTCTGGATCGGCGGTCGGGGCCAGAGCATGCTTGGTCTCTGGGCCGGGGGAATCTCGCCTAACACCCTTAAGCTGCATGTGGCCTTCCGCGTGGATTTGGAAAGCGTCCTTGAAGCACCGTCTCACCTGCGAGCCTGCGGTGTCGAGCCGCTGGATTTTTTTGGGAATCCGGCGAACGAGCCTTCTGTGATCGGCTGGATGCCAGCGGCTTCCGTGTTCTTTCAGGACCCAGACGCAAATCTGCTAGAATTTATCGCAATGCTGCCGGATGCCCCTCGAGCGGAGGCCGGCGTAATGACCTACAGCAATTGGCAAACGCTGCGCAATCAGGGCCACGCAGAAGGATGAGCGCCTGGAGGGGTGGGTACTCCCAATGGTTGCGCCCAAACATTTCCGCCGAATATCCGGCAGACAACAAAAAAGCCCACCGAACCAAGGTCCAGCGGGCGTATTTAATGTCATAAGAAGGGGATTTCAAAACATTCTTGGTATGCCTGGCGACGACCTACTCTCCCACAGTGTAGTACCATCGGCGCAGGAACATTTCACGGTCGAGTTCGAGATGGGATCGAGTGGGGGCGTTCCGCTATAATCACCAGGCAAACGAAGAATGTTTTGGGAAACACGGGCCAGCCCGAGGGCTAGCCAATGTTTTATCTCAGAATGATCTGTTTTGTCTTTTCGTCAGCTCACTTGCTTTTTGCATGAGCATGATCTTATCGCAAAACCGGTATCCACTTTTGCGGATCATGCTCGTTATGAGCATTGACTAATGAGAGCGATGAAGCCAATCGAACTATTAGTACTGGTAAGCTCCACGCGTTACCGCGCTTCCACACCCAGCCTATCAACGTGGTGGTCTTCCACGGTTCTCAAGGGAGAACTTGTTTCGAGGCGAGTTTCCCGCTTAGATGCCTTCAGCGGTTATCTCTTCAACACTTAGCTACCCTGCACTGCGGCTGGCGCCACAACAGGTCCACCAGAGGTGTGTCCATCCCGGTCCTCTCGTACTAAGGACAGCTCCTCTCAATTCTCCTACACCCACGGCAGATAGGGACCGAACTGTCTCACGACGTTCTGAACCCAGCTCACGTACCGCTTTAATTGGCGAACAGCCAAACCCTTGGGACCTGCTCCAGCCCCAGGATGCGATGAGCCGACATCGAGGTGCC
>JBAVVF010000591.1:0-4844 GCA_049697155.1 Anaerolineales bacterium | reverse complement strand
GAAGCGCTCCAGGGGCCGGGGTCGCCCACGGCGTTGTAGGCCCGCACCTTCCAGTAGTGCCTGCCATCCACAAACGAAAGCCCGAAGGTGGGATCCATAAGGTCCGTATGCGGATCGAGGTTCTGGGCAAAGCCGCTGTCGTCGGCAAAGACGATCTCATAGCGGCCGGCACCGGGCACACTGTTCCAGTCAAAAGTAATGGGATTGCTGTCGGTTGTGTAGCGCGGGGATGGAGAGATCAGCGTCGGTTGGGCGACCGGCGCGTTCTGCTTCCAGCGGTGATAGAAGACATTCAGCAGGGGCACGAACTCATCCGTCGCCTTCTGGCTGCCGGCCGCAGAGGGATGATCGTCGCCGGTGGGATAGGAGAGTGTGTTCTGACCGATGGTGAAGGTATGCTCGACCGCTCCGAGGGTGAAGCGGTGATGCGCGTTCGGGTGGGTCAGCACGTTGTAAAAGTCAAAAACAAAGACATTGTTCAGAGTGTAGTCGGTGAGCCAGTCGTTGACCAGCCACAGGTTGAAGGCCCGGGCGTTGGCTGCGTAGGTGCCATCCCGGAGCGGCGGGGCGGTAATGACGACGAACATCTTGTCGGGACGGCTCCCGAAATAATCAAGGATCGTGTTGTAGACATACTTGGCGCCGGCGACCGTCATGGCCGCGTGGTCGCCTGCCGGATCGCCCGGGTTCCCACCCAGGGCGGAATTCGGGTAACAGGACTTGAACATGACGACCTGGTTTTCCCCGCCCGGGTCGGCGAGCGTCCGCGTGTAGGACGAGTGCGTTCCGCTCTCGTTGAACAGCTCGTTCATGTACGTCGGCGTGTGGCTGCTGGCGAACCATTCTATCCAGTGAGGAATATCGGTGCTGTCACCAATCCCGGTGGATCCCCAGCCGTAATTGGTATCGCTGACGAAGTAATTGTTTTGCCCGAGGGTCTGCCCCAGATTGCCATAGCCGTCGGCCAGCCAGTTCGAGCCGGTGGAATGGTGGATGAATATTAGTTTGACAGTTTGCGTGGGTGGAATTGAACTATCGCCTGCCTGCAGTGGAACCGGACTTGCAGCAACGCTGATCAACAGCATCGCCAGGACGAAAGGCATGAGCCTCAGCCATGTTTTCATAAGACCCTCCCAGGTCACAGGAACGAAAATGACACAAAATGAATGTTGCCTCCTTCATTATAGTAGGCAAGCAGAAAATGCAATTCCCCTGTTTCTACCATATCAGGGAATAAGGGATAGGGAGCGGGGGAATCAAGTAAAAAGGGAGAAGGAAGATGTGGAAAGGGGAAAAGGGATAGGGAATGGGGGTGATTCTGGCGGCAAAGGCGGGATTCGGCGAGTCGAAGGATCCTCGAAGGATGGTCGAAGGTTTGTCGAAGGATGACCGACCCAACCGCCAGCATGCCTCGTTTTGGGCAAAGTAGGGCGCAAGATGGGTTAAGCGAAGGTTTTTTCTGTGTCCAGGCGGTCCAGAGGCAGCTTTTTCTGGCGCAAAGGAAACAGTTGTATAATTTTGAACACAGGCTGTTATACGTAGTCAGGCTGCTTAAAATCTGAGTGGAAAACATGAGTACTTACCTACGCATTGCAGCATCACAATTTCCCGTATCACAGGATATGGGAAAAAACTTCAAATGTATAAAGAAACAAATTGTGAGCGCAGCTAAAAACGCGGTCGAAGTTATTCACTTTCCTGAGACAGCTTTACCCGGCTATCTGAGTTTTACCGAAGGCTATCCGTCGGCATTTGACTGGGATACACTTGAAACGCTTACAAATGCAGTTTGTGACTTAGCACTTTCACATAATATTTGGGTAATGCTAGGTTCCATCCGTTCTCAAAAAAACCAATTACCTAAAAACTGTATATGCGTCATTGCCAACACAGGTAAAATCGCGGGATACTACGATAAACAAAGACTATACAAAAACGAGTTAGAATTTTATAGTGTTGGAGATGCGCCATTCGTTGTAAATATTAAAGGCTACAAATGCGGCTTTTTGATTTGTTATGATAATGCTTTTCCAGAACTATACCAACCGTATAGAGAAATGGGAGTTAGTCTACTATTTCACTCGTTTCATAATGCAGGGAACAAACATCAGACCAACATCAAAAACCTGATGGCTGCAAACCTGCTGGTACGCGCTGCCGATAATCAAATGTGGATTTCTGCCAGCAATTCATCACAAGCATATTCTCCACTACCAGCCACAATAGCCAGACCTGACGGTAGTGCCAAGAGGGCAAAACGACACACTACATGTAGCGTAATAGAAGATTATCCGAAGGCCAAGCTAGGTTGGACATATGATAATCGTCAATGGCGCTAGTTGTTTTAGGGAAAAAAGCCATGCGGAACCAGAGCAGCCCAACACAGCGTGCAGCGGATGGCGGGTACGGGCCGTATTTTCGAGCAGGTTGCTGGCGTGAGGCGTTTCCCTAGCGATGGCCGGTCCAGCCCCTCCCACCACCGCTAACGCACACCGTTGGGCGTTGCGTTAAGAATTTCATCAGACAACTTGATTGGTAAATAGCATTAAATATATTTGACAGGAGCCAGGTAATGGAATACGTTCGATTAGGGTCAACAGGGATGAAGGTCTCACGCATCTGCCTCGGCTGTATGGGGTTCGGCGATGCGACACGTTGGATTCATAAATGGGTGCTGAACGAAGAAAACAGCCGTCCGATTATAAAAAAGGCTCTTGAGTTGGGAATTAATTTCTTCGATACAGCCAATGTCTATTCTATTGGAGCGAGTGAAGAGATTCTCGGACGCGCCTTGAAAGATTTTGCCAAACGCGATGAAGTGGTCATTGCCACCAAAGTGCATGGCAAAATGTTTGAGGGACCCAACGGCTCAGGATTATCACGCAAAGCGATTTTGAGTGAGATCTATAAAATTTTGAAGCGACTCGAAACAGATTATATAGACTTATATCAAATTCATCGCTGGGATTACGAAACTCCAATCGAAGAAACTATGGAAGCGTTGAACGATATAGTTCGTGCAGGCAAAGCTCGTTACATCGGTGCATCTGCCATGTGGGCATGGCAATTTCAAAAGGCATTACATGTTGCTGAGAAACATGGTTGGACTCGTTTCATTTCAATGCAGAATCATCTGAATCTTATTTATCGCGAAGAAGAGCGTGAGATGTTGCCGCTTTGCCGCGAAGAGAAGATTGGAGCGATTCCCTATAGCCCGCTTGCATCGGGGAGATTGACGCGTGATTGGTCTTCCGAAACTACTCTTCGTTCCGAAACCGATCAAATTGCAAAAGGCAAATATGATTCAACCGCTGAAACAGACCAACAGGTTGCAGAGCGAGTTGCAGAACTCGCAAAGAAACATGGAGTCCCACGCACTCATATTGCCCTCGCCTGGTTATTACAAAAAGAGTCAGTGACAGCGCCAATTATCGGGGCGACGAAGATTTCGCATTTGGAAGAAGCCGTCGGCGCGCTGTCCGCAAAGCTGACCCAAGAAGAAGTTACATATCTGGAAGAACCTTATGTGCCACATCGCATCGTTGGTCATCAATAACAATGCATCCATCATCAACATGCCCAACACAGCCCCGCCGCGCGGGACGCTGCGCGGCGTGCAGCGGATGGTGGGTACGTGCCGCATTTTCGAGTAGGTTTCTGGCTGAGGTTTTTCCCTGGCAAGGGCCCGTCCCGCCCTCCCCACCACCACTAACGCAAGCCGTTGGGCGCTACACATATTTATAAACGCTTTGCATTTTGAACAAGGAAAACCTTATGAATGCTCATGTATTCCAATGTCCGTCTTGTGGCGCTCCTGTCATACCAAGAGGGATTGCAGTTACTCTCAACTGTCCCTACTGCCATGTTTCAGTGGTCGTACCCGAAGAATTACGACAAGCTTCCGGGACTGCAAACTGGTCGACGCTTGTCTATGATGGTTTTATATCAAATCACAATGACTGGCTGGTTGGGAATCAGACTAGTGAGTATTTCGATCCCTTAAACCGCGCGGTTGCAGACGGACGCTATCGTTGGGCGGCAAAAGTCGGCAAAGCCTCCAGTATTGCAACCGCTTGGTTAAAGGGCTATCCGGTATCAGATTTTCACCTGCTGGCCAATTGTAAACACATTCACGGGAGCAGAGCGGGCAGCAGTTGGGGCGTGGTTTTTCGAATCCAGGATAACCATAACTACTACCATTTTCATATCACCGATGATCGTTTTTTTGCAGTTTCGGCGAGCAAAGATGGTCAATGGCTGCCTATCGTGGATTGGACAACTACAAACACCATCAAACCGAATGGAGTCAATCAGCTGGAAGTCATCGCGCACGAAAAGCGCTTTGCCTTTTTGATCAATGGGCACATTATCAGCGAAGTGGACGATGATCGTTTCCAGGAAGGTGTAGTTGGGTTCGCCATTGAGGGATACACTCCCGGAGAAGAAGTGACTTTTGATTTTTTGGATATTCTCCTGCGTGCCCCAGGAGGCTTTTAGGTCAATATATATGATAGTTTGTAATGCATTTACTCTAATTAGGCGCCCAACACAGCCCCGCCGCGCGGCGCGAAGCGTCCCTGCGGGCACGAGGTCTTCGACGTGCACCCGACCCCCGGGCGAGCACGGGGCTAGCGTGGTGGGAGGCGCCGCGTTTTCGGGCAGTTTGCGTGGCTTGAAGGTGGTTCCGGCAAAACAGCGTGACCTCATCCCGCCCACACGCCACTAACGCTCACAGTTGGGCGGGTTCTTCTCAAGTAAAAAATCATTGAAGGTTACATTGCATGAGTGACACTCTCCGAGCACAAATCTACAACAATCTCATCATCAAAGGCACTGAAGAATTG
>JBAVVF010000590.1:0-5797 GCA_049697155.1 Anaerolineales bacterium | reverse complement strand
TCACGGAAACCACGGAAAGGAGCCTTTTTATTACGGTTTTTTCCGTGAAACTCAGTGACATCGTACCCGCAGGGTAAATCCGTGGTGTCCGTGTCCCAAAGAGTCTTTAAGAAACAGTCTCTAAGGGCCAGATTAAATTTAGCAGTGCCAAAACAGAGTCGGATGATAGAATTCATCCGGCTCTTCATTTAGGCCTTGCAAGATCACCTTTAAAGCGAATGAGCAACAAATCCTATATCTCCCGCCTGCGTGCCTGGCTGAACCGGCTGCCCATCCGTGACCCGGTCAACTATCGCATGGGACTCCTGGTCCAGATCCTGCTCATCGGATTCATCGCGATCATTCTCCTGGCAACTGCCCTGAATATCGTTATCCTCAAGGTTGATATCCCCTGGCAGGCCAACCTCCTGCGCAGCTTCATCTTCATCCTGATTATCGGCTTTCCGCTTGCGCTTCTGCGGCGCGGCCATTTCCACGCTTCGGCAGTCATCCTGATCGGCATCTTCTTTCTCCTTGAGTCCTTCGCCGTCAGTACAACCGATCTGCGCCCCATCGCGGAGACCCTCTCCTTTTTTACGCTCGCCATTCTGCTGGCCGGACTGCTCATGGGCAGAAGAGCCCTCGTGCTTACCTACCTGCTTAGCAGCGGAGTCGTGATTGCGGGTGCACTTCGCCAGGCGGATCCCCAGCTACGCCCCGACGAAATCTCTGTCGCCTTAAATTTCATGCTGCTGAACGGATTGATGTGCCTGTTCCTCGACCAGTTTGGCGCCTCGTTCCGGTCTGTGCTCACCACTGCACGCGAGCGCCAAAATGAACTGCAAAGTGAGATCAGAATTCGCAAACAGGCGGAGGAAGCTTTGAAGCAGTCCACCTCGCGCCTGGAGATCATGCACGACATCGACCGCGCCCTGCTGACCGCCCGTTCCCCGTCTGAGATCGCAACCCGGACGCTCGTCTCCATCCGACAGTTGATCCCGTGCCCGCGGGCCAGTGTCACCCTGTTCGACATTCCCAAAAGGGAAGCTTTCTTCCTGTCCGCGGACTTTGAGGGTGTGAAAAATATCCCGGATACGCCCCTCACATTTGAGGAGTTTGGGCTGGACACGGTCAACGGGCTGCTCCAGAACAAGACGATCTTCATCAACGATGCGCTGGCCAGCCCTCGGGCGACGGAATTGGATAGGCGCCTCGCCGCGAACGGGATCCAGACCTGGGTTTGCCTCCCACTGTTTGCCCAGGGACAGCTAATCGGTGCCCTCAACCTGGGGCGCGGCAGGGGACAACCCTTCACCGAGGAGGAAGCCGCGATCGCCCGCGACATTGCCAACCAGCTCGCGATCGCCATCCAGCAAAGCAACCTTTACAAAGCTCTGCAGAGCGAACTCGCCGAGCACCAAAAGCTCATTTCGCAGCTCGAAGCCAATAATGCCGAGCTGGAGCGCTTCACCTATACCGTCTCGCACGATCTGCGAAATCCTCTGGTTACCATCAAGGGCTTCCTGGGCATGCTCGAGAAGGATATTCAGGATAACCGGCAGGACAGGATCAGGCAGGATTTTCAGCGCATTGCCAGGGCGGCCGACAAAATGCATGACCTGCTCTCAGACCTGCTTGAACTCTCGCGGGTGGGACGCATTGCCAGTCCGCCCGTCGAAGTGGATCTCGTGCAGCTGGCCGAGGAAGCCGTGGAAATGGTGGACGCCAGCTTGCGCGCCAGAGGCGCCACGGTAACACTTTCACCCGACCTGCCTACCGTCTACGGCGACCGGGTCCGGCTGCGGGAGGTCTTCGAGAATCTCATCGACAACGCCGCCAAATATGCCGGGGATCAGGAACATCCCCTGATCGAGATCGGTGCCAGGGAGGCTGAAGAAACCGTTATTTTCGTCAGGGACAATGGCATAGGGATCGAGCCGCCCTATCAGCAGAAAATCTTCGGCTTATTTGAAAAACTAAACCCGTCCAGCGAAGGGACCGGCATCGGGCTGGCCCTCATCAAACGCATTATCGAAGTGCATGGCGGGAAAATATGGGTGGAATCGAAGGGAGCCGGAAAAGGCTCAACGTTCTGCTTTACGATCCCAGACAGCACGCCAAACGATAACACGACCGGCGCTTTGGTCATTCCTTCTTCTTCCCAAACCCTGCGATCCCCGCAATCAAAACCGACAGACTGATCACCAGGGCAACGACGACCAGACTGTTTTGCCTGACGAACTTTCCGATGTCGGCAGGCGGCGCCGTTGGTGTCGGTGTGGGCGTGGACGTCAGCCAGGCTGTTGGTGAGGAGAGATCCTGTTTGACAGGCTCGAAGGCAAGAGGGGTTGCCGTCACAGGCGCAGGCTGGGTTGCGCCCTTGACGATCAACAGCTTCCAGCCGGGCACAACCGTGTCCGAGGAAAGGTTGTTCAGCCGCTTGATCTGTTCGATAGTTGTGCCATAGTCGATTGCGAGGCTCCATAAAGTTTGGCCGTACTTTACCTCATGGATCACATCGCCGTCCGGCCGGGCCGTGCTCAATACGACGGGAACGGAGTACTGTGAGAGATCTCCTCCGGTGCCCGCATTTGGTCCGGACCCGCCTGTGCAGGCAGCCTGGACAACAGCAGCTTGCGTCAGATGAACGTCTGCCCCCCACTGCATTTTGCCGGAGGGTGTTTGCCAGGCTGTGATAATCACCATATAAACCTGGTCGCCGACCGCCAGTGCCGCGCCGATGTGGCTGCGGTTCGGGGAAACCATGGTTTCAAGATGTGGGACATCGCCCTGCCAGAATGAGATGGCTTGCTCGATCGTGCCGGCAGCCACCCAGTTTTCGGAGCGATAGCCATCCTGCGAGAGATCCCCCCAGAGAGCAAACCCCCTCATCAGCAGCATCTGCCCAAGTGTCAGATTACAGGGACGATAATGCCCCGCGGCACCTTCCGTCGCGGCCAGGGCATTCGCGGTCTGAGCAGCAATATCCATCAAGGCCTGATGGACGGCCAGTACGGACAATCCGTGTTCGATACGGAAGTCATTGACGGCATTGATAATATCCACGGGGTAGATGACGGCCGGCGCGGGCGTCGTCTCTTCCTGGGCCGGTTCGGACGGCTCTTCAGTGGCCGTCTCCTCCTCCTGGAACGGAGGCATGTCCGAAGGTCCCGCGTGAACCAGCACGGAGGGCAGGAACCAGGCCAGGAAAAACAGCAAAATTGTCAGCCCGCGAAAACGTCGATGCATATGAAAATCCCAATAGTATGTTGCAGTGAATGCAGGAAAGGTAACAACGAACTTTCCTATTATAGCTTGCCCGACCGCCACCTGTCCCGCAGGGGCGGAGGGGGTAGTTTATAATGATTGAATGTTCACAGACCAGGTAGTCATCCAGGTTAAATCAGGCAAAGGTGGCGACGGAATGGTGCATTTCCGCCGCGAGAAGTTCATCCCCCAGGGCGGCCCCGATGGCGGTGACGGCGGGAAGGGCGGCGACGTCATCTTCGAGGTCAAGTCCACCCTCAATACCCTTTCAGCGTTCCGGCAAAATCAGAAGTTCAGAGCCGAAGACGGCATCAGGGGCGGGCCCTCTCAAATGTCGGGACGTTATGGAAAGGATCTCATCCTTTACGTCCCGCCCGGTACGATCATCTTCGACGCGGACACGGGGGAACTGATCGGCGACCTGACCAGTCCCGGCGAGCAGCTGGCCATCATCAAGGGCGGGCGCGGCGGGCGCGGCAACCAGCACTTTGCGACCTCGCGCAACCAGGTGCCGCGCACGGCCGAAAAAGGCGAACCGGCCCAGGAGAGGCGCCTCAGGCTGGAACTCAAGCTGATCGCCGACCTCGGCCTGATCGGCGTCCCGAACGCGGGCAAGTCGACCCTGCTCTCGGTGCTGACGAACGCCCGGCCGAAGATCGCGGCTTATCCCTTCACCACCCTCGAGCCGAATCTGGGCGTGGCCAACATCGACGAGGATACGACCGTCGTGCTGGCCGACATCCCCGGCCTGATCGAAGGCGCCGCGCAGGGCGCGGGGCTCGGTCACGACTTCCTGCGCCACATCCAGCGGACGCGCGTCCTCATCCACCTGCTGGACGGCCTCTCGGAGGATCCGGTCGCGGACTACAGCCAGATCAATTCGGAGCTTTCGCTGTTCGATCCGAACCTTGCGAAGAAACCTCAGATCGTGGCGCTCAATAAAATCGACCAGCCCGAGGTCCAGGAACGACTCAGCGATATCGAGAACAAATTCAAGCAGTTGAACGTCGAGCTGATGACCATCTCGGCCCTGGCGCGTACGAACACGCGTGATCTGCTGGTCCGGGCCCATCGAACCCTTCAGGAGGCTCCGCCACCCGAGGAAATCGAGGCACCTTTGCCCATCTACAAACCAAAGGAAGACCCGCGCGAATTTGCCGTCAAACGCGAAGGCGAGAACGAGTGGCGCATCTCGGGCGTGGCGATCGAGCGCGCCGCTTCGATGACATACTGGCAGCATGACGGCTCCGTGCGCAGATTCCAGAAGATCATGACAGCCCTCGGCGTGGACGAAGCCCTGCGCAATGCCGGTGTGCAGGAAGGCGATACGGTTGCGATCGGAGAATTTGAATTGGAATGGCAGGAATGAATTTACCTTCCGAACACTTGGCTACTGCAGTAGCCACCAAATTACAATTCCTTCCAACCAACTGACAGGTTCAAGCCCTTTAAATGGAAACAGAATGAGTGCATCACTTAATCCCAAGCAACGCACGCTGGTCATTGGTCTGATCCTCGCCGGATTGATCCTCGTCGGCGTTTTTGGCTTTCGGGCTGCGCGGGCCCTCCGGGAGTTCCGGCGCTACGGGCCGCCTCCCCCTCTCGCCGGGGAACCTGCAGAGACGGATGTCGAGCTGATCCGGGACTGGATGACGATTCCCTTTATTGCGCAAATGTATCACGTCCCTGGGCGCGTGCTTTTCAAGTCCCTGGACATTCCCGAACACAACAACAAGGAAAAAAGCCTCAAACAGCTGAATGACGAGTATTACCCTGAGGCGGAGGGAATCGTCCTGGCGAAGGTCAAAGCCGCGGTCCTGGCCAACCAGCCGCCGCCGCTGCCGACAGTTCCGGCCACACCCGCACTTCCCTGAACGGACGGCTCCATGTCCGATTTTCTGCTGACGCAGGTTATCAACTATGGCGCACCGATCCTGGGCTTGATCGTGTTTATTGGCGCCATGGGCCCGCCCCTGCCGGCAACCCTGATGGTGATTGCCGCCGGCGCGTTCTCCAATCAGGGTTTCCTTTCCTGGTCGACAACCGCTCTGGTCGTCCTGGCCTGTGTGGTGGCCGGCGACAGCCTCAGCTATGCGATGGGATACTATGCCCGCGAACCTGTCCTGCGCCGCTTCGGGAAGTCGGAACGCTGGTCTCAGGCTGAGGCAGCCTTCGATCGCTGGGGGGCCACATCGGTTCTCCTGACTCGCTTCCTGATCACAGGCCTGGCCGTGCCGGTCAACCTGCTGGCCGGGACGAGCAATTTCGGCTTCCGAAGGTTTTTCCTGTACGATCTGGCCGGCGAGACGATCTGGGTCTTCGGCTACGGAGGTCTGGGCTATCTCTTCGGCACACAGTGGGAACTGGTCGGTGAATTTATCAGCAGCTTTGGCAGCCTGACCCTCGGCCTGGTCATCCTGATCACGGGCATCGTGCTGGCTATACGCTATCCGTCAGTGCGAGCCCGTCGCACTGAGCGGAGGGTTGAGTAGCCCGAGTGTTCTTCGAGGGCGTATCGAAACCCGAAGTCGAAGCGAGGGCGAAGCAATCT
>JBAVVF010000589.1:0-4028 GCA_049697155.1 Anaerolineales bacterium | reverse complement strand
GATCCAATACACGATGGGCTCCACGCATACCTGGAACAGCGTCAACTATGCAGATGCATTCAACCTCGTCATGACCCTCACCGGGAGCGGGCTGCTGCTCTTCGGCGCGGGGATCCTCGTCAGCTTGAATCGCTTCCGGGGGACGGCGGACAAGCTGATCGCCGAGGAGAGACCGAGGCTCAGCGCGGGTCTTTGACCGTTGCCGAGCCTGCGCTACGGGACATCTTTTCATTTCTGTGGGCCGGCCCTTCAAACCTGAAAAGGATAGATTCGGAGTATTCCTGTAGAATTTGCCATCAAGCAAAGCAGCAGCATCGCAGTTTCAATGAAGCAAGGAGCAATGCAGCATGGCTAACACATACAGGAATATCTTTATCCGCGGCCTGACGGACATCCTGGGGAATCGGTCCGTGTATTGCAGGACCCGCACGGGGAAAACCATCTCCGTCGGCAAAGCCCCCTTTGACGACAACCGCAAATACCTGGAAATCCGGAAGAGCCATCCAGCGGCCCTGCGCGAGGCCATCACCTATGCCGATTTTGCCAGGACCCGGGACATGTATCTCAACCGGGAACTGACCAGCGGCGTGAGCGCCTACTATATTGCCATCGTCGACTGGTTCGAGGCGCCGCACGTCCTGGAGATCAACGTCGATGCCTGGACGGGGAAGCCCGGGCAGACGATCCGCGTCAAGGCCCGGGACAATGTGGGCGTGGCGGGCGTCAGCGTGGTGATCCGGGACCAGGACGAGAATGTGCTGGAATGCGGGGAAGCCGTGCCATCCGAAGGAGGCAGACGCTGGTGGAAGTACACCACCCGGGCATACGTCCGGATGGAGCCCTTCCCGATCGTCGAAGCGACCGCGCGGGATCTGGCTGGGAATCAGGATTTCTTCGCCGTCAGTTAGGGCAAATGTTGAGGCAGGGGAGATCAAACTACGAAGCGATGGGATTTAACTACGGAAGGGGGGAACTAAACTACGGAGCAAGGGGATTAAACTACGCGGCTTCGTAATCCAACTACGGAGCAAGGGAATGAAACTACGGAGCTGCGTATTCAAACTACGGAGCGGGGGGACGAAACCACGAAGCAGGGGGATCAAACTACGGAGCGGAGGAACAAAACTACGAAGCAGGGGGAACGGGTTCGGGAGGCACAACCTATTGCAGAAAGCTTGGAAAAGCGCAATAATTGGAAAGTATGAGTTTGTTCCGAGTCGACATCGCAGCACAACCAGGGAGCGAAACATGGCAGAAAAATCCGTCTATAGTCTCTTCGTATAACACCCCGCCCAGGGATATTTTACAGCGTTGGTCCGTATAAAACATAGTTGGGCAGTTCCTTGCATAGAAAGGTATCAATGAAAATCAAAAACATCGTCACGATCTTGCTCGTCGTTATTATTTTGGCTTCATGTGCGCCAACGGCGACAATCCTTCCGCCAACAGAGACAGCTATACCCACGCCAACATTTACAGTGACGCCTCCTCCAACCGCGACTGCCACCGTCACACCAACGGCAACTCCAGCGCCAACACCCATCGGGGGCGGCGCGTTAAAGGTGGCGTTTTATGGTCACGATGTGAAAAGTCAATTTTTGATGGTGGGGGATTACTTCACTGGAAAAATTGATTATAAAATCCCTGTTCGAGATTTTAATAAAGCCAGTAGGATATCCTGGTCACCCGATGGTTCATTCTTGCTTTTTGTCGACATAGCTAGATTACAAACGGGCGATATGAAGGTTAATCTTCTCAACACAAAAACGGGGCAGGTGCTTAACCTGAGTTCACATCCAGCCCGGACCGGCACATGGTGGAATAATCTTTATTTAATCAAATGGTCTCCAGACGGGCAACGGGTTATGTATGCAAATGTGGACATGGCTGGAAAGGGTCATCTTTATATAGCGTCTATAGATGGCACTGTTCAACTTTTGGATGCCAGAGGATCGGATTGGCTACCTGATAATAGAACAATTGTGAAAATTTTAAATGACGGCACTTTTGAAATTAATAGCACGTTTGACATTTTAGAAGAGGACAAAAGCAGAATTCCCATCCCCAAACTAAAAGGACTCAAAGTTGATAGGTTATTACAAAATTATATAATTCTGGATGCCGCAGAAAGAGATAAGCTAGAAGCGATTCCATACCCCGAAGATCTCAGCGATAATGCCCTGTGGCGGGTCGATGCACTTTTAGCAAACAAAATTACACTTCTAACATTTTCGCCAGAAATAAAAAATCCCAAGATATGGAAGGTCGATTTTATTCAGGACTTACCAAACAAAAAAATAATGGTGATTGGAAGATGTAGTTGTGATAGTGGTGGTTTTTTTGGGGTAGTTATTGACGGAGAAAATTTGCCTGCGGTTATTACGAAAAACAACCTGTACCTTGATGAATATTACCCTATTGCCCTCTCACCAGACGGGCAATTCGTGTTACTTGGAACGATGATTATGGACGACCATCGAAATGTCACAGCTTTTCCAGGCTTTAGTGCTATGCCGTGGTATGTCAGGTTTAAAATTGAAAGCATTGCAGGACAGGAAATTTCTGTTAGCGACAATATGTCGCAATTTAAAGTTGAAGATACCAGCATATCAACTGCTGGGTGGGGAAGCGATCCTTATGGTGGAAATTCAGTTATGAATGGAGTAGATTTTTATTGGCAGCCTTAATTTTGAAAGATCAAAAACTGCCCAACACAGCGTGCAGCGGATGGTGGGTAGGTGCCGCGTTTTCAGGCAGATTGCTGGCGTGAGGCGTTTCCCTGTCGAGGGCCGCTCCAGCCCCTCCCACCACCGCTAACGCTCACCGTTAGCCACCTCGTTGAAAATTACGCAGGTCTAAAAAAAACATATTGCCTGCTCAAAATACCACAAGGAGAACGATAAATGACCACATCCAAACAAAGCCAGTCTGGGGAAAATGGAAATACGGAATCTCAATGGCGGGGTATCTACATTATCGGTGGTATTACCACCATTATCGGATTAATTGGGATTGTGCTTGATGTAATTTTTGGTTCTGTGACAGGCGGCAACTTATCCGCTCTGCCACAAACAGCTGTTGAAAGATTTACACAATTTCAAACGAATCCCTTACTTGGTCTTTACAATCTCGACTTGTTGAACATCATCAATCAAATAATTTTGATCCCCGCTTATTTTGCTCTTTATGCTGCCCATCGCAAGACAAACAATGCATACGCCCTACTTGCCCTGATTATTTTTTTGGTAGGGTCGACAATCTTTATTACAACAAACTCAGCCCTGCCCATGCTTGAACTAAGTCGTAAATATGCCTCTACAACGACAGAGTCTCAAAAAACTTTATTTGCCGCAGCAGGTGAAGCTATGCTTGCAAGGGGTACGCACGGTAGTTTAGGAGTTTTTATAGGCTTTCTATTGCCAAACATCGCAGGGCTTATCATGTCATTCGCCATGTTAACAGGGAAGGTTTTTAGCAAAGTCACTTCATATTTGGGAATTGCTGGAAGCGCCTTAATATTGCTCTATATTGTTTTGGTGACTTTTGCGCCCAACATAAAAGATATGGCGACAGCCTTTGCCATGCCAGGCGGATTATTGTCTATGGCTTGGATGGTCATGTTTACAATCAGGCTCTTTCAACTGGGAAGCCTGAAAAATAATTAACTCCCATCCTATCCACAATGCCTCTCAGGGTAAAGGCGGTAGCTAACAAAGCGTGGGGCACCGGGCTGGTGGGACTCGCCGCGTTTATGGGCAGTTTTCTTGGCCCAGGCCGGTTCCGTCAAAGCGGCGTCATCTCGTCCCGCCGGGTTGAGCCTGTCGAAATCCCTAGATCGACTGGCAAAGCCGTGTCGAGACCACCGGCACCGTATGAGGGTGCCAGCCGTCAGGCGTAATTCTGAGCATCGAATGAAGGAGAAGTTATGAAAAGGTCAATCGGGTCAATACTCACTGGATTTGTGCTCCTGACAGTTTGGGTTAATGCGTGCACCCCTGCTCCCACACCCGCTCCGCCCACGACTACAC
>JBAVVF010000588.1:0-6712 GCA_049697155.1 Anaerolineales bacterium | reverse complement strand
CAGCTTATCGATACGGTGCGTGGCTGAGATCTGGCGCACGGTTCCCGTCAGGCCGCGCACGACCAGCGAGTCGGTGCTGGCGCTGTTGTCGAAGTAGTGCACCCCCTGGAGCAGCTCCCCTTCGGTGATGCCGGTCGCGGCGAAGAACACATCTTCCGAGGAGACCAGGTCGTTCATGGTGAGCACCTTGTCGAAGTCATAACCGGCTTCATGTCCGCGGTGCAGCTCAGCCTCGTCACGCGCGAAAAGCTTGCCCTGGATCTCTCCCCCCATGGCCCGCAGAGCGCAGGCCGCGATCACGCCTTCAGGTGTGCCGCCGATGCCCAGCAGCACGTCGACACCTGAGTCGGGCCAGGCCGTCATCAGCGCGGCGGCCACGTCCCCGTCCGGGATGATGCGGATGCGCGCCCCGGCCTTGCGGATCTCGGCGATCATGTCCTTGTGGCGGTCCCGGTCAAGGATGATCGTGGTCAGGTCCTCGACATCCTTGCCCTTGGCTTTGGCAATGGCTTTTAGATTCTCGGCAATGGATTTCTCGATATTGATCACACCCCTGGCTTCCGGACCCACGGCGAGTTTGTTCATATAAACGAAGGGCCCCGGATCGAACATCGTGCCGCGCGGGGCGATCGCCACCGTGGCAATCGAGTTCGTGCGGCCAAAGGCCAGGGGGCGGGTCCCGTCGATCGGGTCAACGGCCACATCCACTTCGGGAGGCAGACCGTTCCCCACGTTCTCGCCGTTGTACAACATCGGGGCATTATCCTTTTCCCCCTCGCCAATGACGATGGTCCCATTCATATCCACCGTCTGGAGGACGACCCGCATCGCGTTGACCGCGGCCTCGTCGGCTGCCTCCTTGTTCCCGCGTCCCATAAAGCGGGCTGCCGCCAGAGCCGCAGCCTCCGTCACACGCGCCAGCTCAAGCGCCAGATTGCGCGTCGGATCACTAGCACCGTTACGCATAAAACCTCCTATAAGATAATAAATTGGATCACGAAATAACCGAGCGCTGCACCCCAAATCCATGAGTCGATCCGGTCAAAGAAGCCCCCATGTCCGGGAAAGATATTGCTCGAGTCCTTGAGTCCGCCCTGACGTTTAAACATGCTCTCACCGAGATCACCCAGGGGTGCCAGCGCGCCAATCACCAAACCCAGAAAGCCTCCCTGCACTGCAGTGATCAAACCACCCAGAGGCTGGTGCCCCAGCGATGAGAAGGCGTACGAAAAAAATGCTCCAACAGCTACAGATGTGAAAAGTCCGGCCGCGTAGCCCTCCCAGCTTTTGTTCGGGCTGAGGCGCGGCGCCATTTTATGTTTTCCGTATGGGACGCCGATGGAATAGCCACCTGTGTCGCCGCCCCAGACGATGGGCAGGACGATCATCAGCCACCAGCCGCCCTGCGGGAACTGGCGCAGGTCGAGCAAATACGAGCCCAGCCAGCCGAGATAGACGATACCTGTCAGCGTGACCGCAAAATCGAGCGCCGCCTGATCGCGGCCGCGCTCATAGGCAACCAGGTGGACACCCATGGCAAGCAGGATGGATAATACAAACAGCGGAACGGCTGCCTCTTCAAAAAAGAAGCGGGCTGTGGCAATAACCAACACGCTTCCGACCGTGACGATTTCGTTTGGCTCGTACCGAACGGCGCGGTACAGGCGGATGTATTCCCAGGCGCTGCCAGCCAGGACCACCGCGATGAGCAGGTAATAAAATACCCCGCCAAAGCTAATGGCCGGCAGACCGATCGCCGCCAGCCCGAGCGCGGTCAGGGTGCGCTTAAGCATTGCTGGCCTCATATTCGTTCGAGGAGACTTTGCCGTAGCGGCGGTCACGTTGAGCATAGGTTTCCAGCGCACGGCGATATTCTTCCTTGTCGAAGTCGGGCCAATAAGTAGGCGTGACGTACCATTCCGAATATGCAGCCTGCCAGATCAGGAAATTGCTCACACGCAGTTCTCCCGAAGTACGAATGATGAGGTCCGGGTCAGGCACGCCCGCCGTGTAGAGATAGCGACTGACGAGTGCGTCGGTCACCTCCTCGGGCGGGATGCCATCCTTCATGATGTTTTGGATCGCGTTGACGATCTCATCGCGTCCGCCATAGTTGAACGCAACGCTCAGGATCAGGCGATCGTTATCCTTGGTCATCTCGATCGCCTCAAGCACTTTTTCCTGGAGAGTGGGCGCCAGGCGTTCGAGGCGGCCGATGTGACGCAGCTGAACCCCCTCCTGGTGCAGCTCGGCCAGCTCCCGATCGATGACATCCTCGAGGATGTACATGAGGCCCTGCACTTCCTCAGGCGGACGTCCCCAGTTCTCGGTGGAAAAGGCATAGATGGTCAGATGCTTCACCCCAAACTCGACCGTGGCGCGGATCACACGCCGGAGGTTTTCCGTGCCGGCCTTGTGACCCGCCAGGCGCGGCAGGTGACGTTTAAGTGCCCAGCGTCCATTGCCATCCATGATGATGGCAACGTGCCGGGGCAGCTTGTCGGCAGGAATTTTGAGGGGGCTATCTGACATGAATAATCAAGCGGCAACGACTCAGGTCGTTACACTTCCATGATCTCAGCTTCTTTTTTCTTCCCGTGTTCGGCGACTTCTTCGATAAAGCGATCGGTCAGCTTTTGCAAATCGGACTCGCCGCGCTCCAGGTCATCTTCCGAGATCAGCTTTTCCTTTTCAAAGTCGCGCATATCGTTGTGCGAATCACGGCGGATATTGCGGATGGCCACCCGGGCCTCTTCCAGGCGATGGTGGACGTGCTTCACCAGGTCACGCCGGCGCTCTTCGTTCAGGGGAGGCAGATTGAGGTGGATGACCTTGCCATCGTTATTGGGATTCAGTCCGAGATCCGAGGTGAGAATCGCCTTCTCGATGGCCTTGAGCGTGGTCCCATCGTAGGGTTTGATCATCAGGGTGCGTGGTTCCGGGACGCTGATCGAGGCAAGCTGCATGAGAGGCGTGGGAGCTCCGTAATATTCAATCGGCAGTTTTTCCACAAGACTTGGGCTGGCGCGTCCGGTGCGAATAGCGCCCAGGTCGTCATGAAGGACCTGGATGGCACTACGCATACGAGATTCGGCATCGTTGAGAAGATCTTTTATCACCACAGCCTCCTGGAGTGCTGATTTCGTCGGGTTAAGGATACCCTAAAATTACGAAAAACGCTACAGGCAGGGCGATTGATGAGAGAATTTGAAGAAAAGCGAGAGTCTCTCATCCACGGGACTGCTGCGCCTGTCCGCACTGCCGCTCCGCGGCGTGCTTCGCTTGTAGTTAAAAACAGGAGAGAAAGCTCTCTCCTGTCGATAGGTCTGAATAATTTTAGCTGTGGACGAGCGTCCCCACTTTTTCCCCTCTGAGCGCGGCGGCGAGGGCGTGCGGGTCCCACAGGTTGAGCACCAGGATGGGCAGGTTGTTTTCCATGCAGAGGGTGACCGCCGTACTGTCCATCACGGCAATACGCCGGCTCAGGAATTCCATGTGGGTCATTTCCTCGAATTTCTGGGCATCCGGGTTCTTTTTTGGATCGGAATCATAGATGCCATCCACTTTGGTGGCTTTGATCACCACCTCCGCGCCGATCTCCATCGCCCGCAGCGCGGCGGCTGTATCGGTGGAAAAGTACGGGTTGCCTGTCCCGGCCCCAAAGATGACGATGCGTCCCTTTTCGAGGTGACGGATGGCCCGGCGCCGGATATAAGGCTCCGCAACCGCCCGCATCTCCACTGCCGAGAGGACACGGGTAAAGACGTTGTCGCGTTCGAGGGCATCCATCAACGCCATGGAGTTCATCACCGTCCCGAGCATGCCCATGTAATCGGCAGTCGCCCGGTCCATGCCGCGCTCGAGGCCCTGCTTGCCGCGCCACAGGTTCCCGGCCCCGATCACCACGGCCACCTCCACACCCAGTTCAAAGACCTTCCGGATGCGGCTGGCGATGGATTCGGCCTCATCCACATCGATGCCAAACCCGGAGGCGCCCGCCAGTGCCTCACCGCTGATCTTGAGGAGAACACGCTTGTATTTGATATCGCTCATAATGCTCCTTTGCTCCACCCACCCTCCTCATTTCCTCTACCGGCAGGAGAGGGACGAGAAACAGGCAGGTCGGATTATAAAAATGACCAACCTTGTGGTTGGTCATTTCATAACTAGTCGATTAAGCTTTCACCCAGCTCCCAGCGCTGGAAACGGCGCACGATCACATTCTCGCCGATGGCGGCCACAGCCTGGAGGATCAGTTTTTCCACCGTGATCGTCTCATCGCGGATGTAGGCCTGGCGTGAGAGGACAACTTCGTCCTTGAACTTTTCGAGACGGCCCTGGACGATCTTTTCCAGGATGTTGTCAGGCTTGCCTTCCTCTTTGGCACGAACCCGGGCGATGTCCGCCTCACGTTCGAGCACATCGGCCGGGATATCTTCCACTTTCAGATAGCGCGGTGCGGCTGCGGCAATCTGGAGTGCGAGTTCGTGTGCCAGCTCACGGAATTTGTCCGAACGGGCCACGAAGTCGGTCTCGCAGTTCACTTCGACCATCACGCCCACGCGTCCGCCGCCGTGCGAATACAGTTCAACAATGCCCTGGGAGGCCTGGCGGTCGGCGCGTTTGGCAGCCGTAGCCATGCCTTTTTCACGCAGCCAGTCCACTGCCTTGTGAAAGTCGCCATCTGCTTCGGTGAGCGCCTTGCGGCAGTCCAGAACTCCGGCATTGGTCGCCGCGCGCAATTCCTTGATCATTTCAGTCGTGATTTCCATCGATATTTTCCTTGTTTCGCTTCGAAGTTACTCTTTGGTCTCTGTCTGGTCAGATGCAGGCGCATCTGCAATCTCAGGGGCCGCAGGGGCTTTTGTCTCGGTCTTTTCGATGGGTGTCTCGGGCACATCTTCACGCGCCGCGCTCAGCTTCGCCAGAGTGGACTCACCGAGCAGAGCCTTATCTTCCAGTTCCTCATCGGTCTCCACCACCTTGGGTGCTTTACGAGCGGATTTCTCAGCGCGGGACTCTTCAGCAGGCTTTGCCTCCATGTCCTCTTCCTTGCGCATGGCCTTGCCTTCGAGAACAGCATCGGCAACCTTGGCAACCAGCAGCTTGATGGCTCGAATGGCATCGTCATTGGAAGGTACGACATAGTCGATGTCCAGCGGATTGCAGTTCGTATCCACCATGGCAACGATGGGGATATTGAGCAAATTCGCTTCGTGGACTGCGGCTTCTTCACGCCCAACGTCCACAATGAAGATCAGGTCGGGGCGGCGCTTCATGCTGCGCGTGCCCGACAGGCGGGTCGTCAGACGGGTGATCTCACGGCCGATCAACAGGCCTTCCTTCTTCGTGAGGCGATCCAGCTCGTTGTTATCGCGCATCTTCTCGAGGCGCTCGAGTTCCTGAATACGGGCATGCATCGTGGACCAGTTGGTCAGCATGCCGCCCATCCAGCGCTCGGTGACGTAGGGCATGCCGCAGCGCGTCGCTTCCTCCGCAACGGTCTCCTGGGCCTGACGCTTTGTGCCGACAAACAGCACGGTCCCGCCATTGGCCACCGCGTCACGGATCACATTATAGGCATTGTTCAACAGCTTGGAAGTCTGCTGCAGGTCAATAATGTGAATACCGTTGCGCTCGGTGAAGATGTACGGTTTCATGCGGGGATCCCACTTGTTGGTGCGGTGTCCGAAGTGAACGCCGCTCTCAAGCAGGGCTTTCATAGAGATGACAGCCATTTATTTCTCCTAACTTACGCCGTTCTCCAGCGCCCGGTTCGATGATCGGCGCGGAACGGAATGAGTTTAGTGGGGATGATTACCCACTCAGGGACGCTTATTGCCCGTCCCAGGCAAGATATGCGGCGCTTTCGCGCCAAGGCGGGATTATATCATAGAAAAATGAGTTCGCGCCCGGCGCGGGCGCCGGTATTTGCAGGGGCGAAAAGGGTATAAAAAACCTCGCAGGGATAACGAAGGACGCTATGTCATCCCTGCGGGGCTTCCGTTTCAACTGGTAGAAATGAACGCAGCCGGGACATTGTCGGCCTAGATCACTGCTCCCTGACCATATAACTGCTGCTTGACACTGACGACCCGCTTGCGCAGATCCGTTTTGGTTTCGATGTCGCCGGCGATTTTCTCGATGGCGTACATGACGGTCGTGTGATCGCGCCCACCCAGGACCTCGCCGATTTGAGGCAGGGAGGCATCGGTCTCCTTCCGCAGGAGATACATGGCCACCTGCCGGGGCTGGGCAATCTTTTGTGAGCGGTCACGCCCGAGCAATGCCTCGACAGTCGTCTGCCACTCCCTGGCGACCAGCTCGATGATCTTTCCGGGTTCGACGTCGCTGCGCTGGGGCAGCAAATCTGCCAGGGCGACTTCGACAAGCTGGGGCGTCAGCGGCGTTCCGCTCAGATCGGCAAACGCCAGGATGCGGTTCAGGGCGCCTTCCAGTTCACGGATGTTGGATTGCACACGCCGGGCGATGCTCTCCAGAATATCATCCGCGATCTGGCGCCCGGTCCGTTCGGCCTTCGAGCGCAGAATTGCAAGACGGGTTTCAAGATCGGGCGGCTGGATATCGGCGGTCAGCCCCCATTCGAAGCGGGAACGCAGGCGCTCGTCCAGGGTATTGAGGGACTTTGGCGGGCGGTCCGACGAGACAATGATCTGCTTATCCTGACCGTGCAGGGTATTGAAGGTGTGAA
>JBAVVF010000587.1:0-8891 GCA_049697155.1 Anaerolineales bacterium | reverse complement strand
ACTGCCAAAGTCGGTCATCGTGATCGGCTCCGGCGCGATCGGCGTGGAGTTCTCGACGGTCTGGAATTCGTATGGCGTGGAAGTTACGATCGTCGAAATGCTGCCGCGCCTCGTCCCGCTGGAGGATGAGGAGGTCTCGAAGGATCTCAAGAAGGAGTTCGAGAAGCGCGGCATTAAATGCCTGGTCGGGAATAAAGTCGAGGCGGTCGAGGCGACGGCCAAGGGCGTGAGGGTCAAAGTATCGGCCGAGGGCAAGGAAACGACCCTCGAAGCGGATCAGGCCCTGGTCGCGATCGGGTTCCGTCCCAATTCCAAAGGATTCGGCCTCGAAGAGGTCGGCGTCAAACTCAACGAGCGCGGCTTCGTCGAGATCAACGAGAAGATGCAGACCAGCGTCCCGAATATCTATGCCATCGGCGACGTGACCGGCAAGCTGATGCTGGCCCACGTCGGCTCGGCCATGGGAATCGTCGCGGCGGAGAACATCGCCGGGGCAGAGACAGTCACGCTCGACTACGAAATGATGCCGCGCGCCACCTATTCCCATCCGCAGGTCGCCTCCTTCGGGCTGACAGAAGCACAGGCCAAGGAACGCGGCTACACCATCAAGGTGGGGCGCTTCCCCTTCCAGGCCAACGGCAAGGCGCTGGGGCTGGGCGATTACGCCGGCTGGGTGAAGATCGTGGTGGATGAAAAGTATGGTGAGATCCTGGGCGCCCACATGATCGGCCCCGAAGTGACCGAGCTGCTCCCCGAGCTAACCCTGGCGCACCTGATGGAGCTGACTCCCCACGAGATTGCACGCAATGTGCATGCCCACCCGAGCCTGAGCGAGGTGCTGATGGAAGCGGCCCATGCGGCGGAAGGCAGCCCAATCCATATTTAGTCGGTCAGTAACTGCTACCATGAGGTAGCAGTTATTTTTTTAACGAAAACTGCGGGCGGCACCGCATAAATCAGTGGAAAAGCTGGACAGCCTACAATTTTGCAGACTGCCTTTCCAAAGCTGAAATGCTTGCGGATTTGTAACGAAAGGCCGGGGATGGATGCAGTACACTAGCCTCCAAAGACCTTCATTTCAGACTTCTGTTTGCGGGCTGGTAAGCATTTCCTCGTATGAAAATAATCAAGTTCTTCGGTTCCCATGAGCCACTCGACGATTATTCACAATACCTGCTTATTGATTATCGTCAAAAACTGCTGCGCGCCCTGCTGGTGATGTGTTTCATCATCACGGGAGGCCTGACTGCGGTAAATCTCTACGATTGGATCAGAGATCCGCTGGGCGAATGGCGGGCCTATAATCTGATCAGTGACGGCACAGCCATTGCAATCCTATCCTTTCTCTACTGGGCGAACCACAAGGGCCTGGTGGGCCCGGCTGGGTGGCTGTTCGGCCTGATCGTGTTTGCCGCCATCCCGCTCAGTTATTCCCCGGCGCTGCTAAATGAGACCTTTCTGATCATGGCGCTGCCGGTCGCGGTATCGAGTTTTATCATCCGCCCGCGGGCTTCGTTTGTTTTTGCCGGGCTGGTGGCTGTCTTTTACAACATCATATTTTTTTGTTACCCGGGGGAATTTGAATACGAGATCTTTTCGCTGATGACGCTGTGCCTCCTGGCGGTCGGCTCTTATCTGATTTCGAGCCTCTTGAATAAAGCGATCAGCGATTCGGTGCGCGCCTACGACGAGACGATCCAGGGCTGGGCCAAGGCTCTGGAGATGCGCGACTCGGAAACCATGGGTCATTCCCAGCGGATCGTGGAATTGACTTTGCAGCTGGCCAGGAAGCTCGGGGTCAAGGGTATCGACCTCTTGCACATGCGGCGCGGCGCGCTGCTGCATGATATTGGCAAGATGGGCATCCCGGATGCGATCCTCCACAAACCAGGTGAGTTATCCGCCGAGGAATGGGTCATCATGCGCAAGCACCCCATCTACGCCCGCGATTACCTTTCCAAAGTCTCCTACCTCAGCGCGGCGCTCGACATCCCCTATTCACATCATGAAAAATGGGATGGAAACGGCTATCCTCAGGGTCTGCGAGGCGAGGGGATCCCGCTCGCGGCCCGCATCTTTGCCGTTGTGGACGTCTGGGATGCGCTGACCTCCAAACGCCCGTATCTGGAGACCTGGTCCCGCGAACAGGCTCTGGCGTACATTCAGGAGCAGTCCAGCCGGCAGTTCGACCCGCGCGTCGTGGAGGCGTTCGTTGAGTTGATCCGGTCGAAGTTCGAAATCCCCAAAATGGGAGAAACAAACCAGCTGTTTGTGTATGGCGCAAGGCAGCCCAACATCGAGTTCAGCTCAAATAAAACGATACCCCGCTGATGTCTTGTCAAACAGAGAGGCTATCTGGATTAAGCCAGTGAAGTGATTGTGCCCGTCTTTGAAAGTTACAGCCCCGCAAATTTGCGGGGCTGTTTTGTCATTTGTTTTTCAGTGCTTCGATCAGTGCTCCGGGATCCAGGATCACTCCAAACTCATAGTTCTTCCCGTCATGCTGGAATTGAATGGTCCGGCCTGTCTGCAAGGCCGTTTCCCAGAACTCCTCCGGTGTGATCTCCGGCCGGACCTGGGCCGCCAGGGCATACATCCCGCCCAGATAGGGAATGGACCAGCTCCAGCCGCCTTCGCGATAGAAGACGTAGTCCTCGTTGCCTGTCGGGCTGGCCGTAGTGCGCGAATCCATGGGAACGAGCAGCATGTTTTTCATCGACTCCCTGCTGTAGAAGTCCGGCGGCAGCCCAGCATGCTGCTCTGATGGCTGCCCGGCAAAGAAATCCTTTTCCCACCAGAGTCCGGGCCTATACAACCCAAACTGATTGGGGTCAGCGAGCGGATCGCGCCCGAGCCCCTGGAAATACAATCCGTAGGTGGGATGTAAATTGGAGCTGATCACAAAAATCCCGGCCGCCTTTGCTTCATCGACAGCAGCCGTAATCTCATCAGAGCCTGTCCAGTCAGGTAGCCAGCCTACCTGCATCGTAATGACACGGATCTTGCGATCGGCGGGCAGGACTTCATTGATCTCCAAAATTCGATGTACTGCCTGAGCATAGTATTTGAAATTCCACGTGAATTCATGCGTTTCCGGGTCCGAATCACCCGTCCATGCGCCGATGTAGTAAAGGTCTGATTCAGCAGCAACGCCGACCGTTTTTCCCGCGGCAATCGAAGCAACCGCGGCGCCGTGCATCATTGCCGGGTTATCGGGCTGTATATTGATTTCCTCATACAACCGGAGGCGTTCCTTATATTCCTGATGATCAACGAGCAGGGGTTGATCGATGATCGCGATGCCAATACCTTTGCCATTGATGCCCTGAGCGTGCAAGGCGCGTATGCCCAGCCCGGGATCCTTGCCGATTTCCATGATCCGTTTCCAGTCGAAATCAACCGGTACACTGGCCGGCCATTTGGTCTTGCTGTCGAAAGTGGCATACATGAGGTCAGGAAGCGAAGTCGTCATGTGAATTTTTGTCAGATCCCTGGAGCGCAGGTCGACCTTAATATAATCGGTTGAATTGGGGTCAAACTTTGGAATGGAAGTAATCTCAGTTCGTCCTGCGAGCCAGGGATCTGGCCCCGGGTGCCGAACGATCCCGACTTCAGGCAGCACAGACGGGGTCGGTGGGGCGCAGGCTGCGATCCACAGGATAAGCATAATCGATACGATGATTCGCCGGATGTCTGACATTTATCCCTCCCAAACAGTTTTTGTTACGATCAATATTGTACTGTCCTGCACAAAGCCTTACAACCGACGGGAGGCTGACGAAAGGCAGGCGACTGCCCTCGATGCTGCAAATCTGAATGGAAACACGGCGGATTGGCAGGTTTCTGTTTCCATACGAAAACTGATGCTTGAATGCAACCCTGGCACGTTATACAATACTAAGGACAATGTGATTATTTCCGACTCTGGCTGGCAGGGCGATTTGGCTCAAAATTGCCCCGGAGAAGACAGGTTTGGCGGCGGGAGGTAGGTCTTCCTCCCCGGCCAGGTAGGGGGAACTCCATTCAGCTAAAAAGAGTCTTATGGGTATAATAACACTCCAATCCTGTGGATTCATCCCTCGGGTGCGATTTGTCATCATTGGGCAGGAGGCATTATGAATATTTCTCCGGTTACAACTCCCAGGGGGCCCTCTCCGTCACGAAACGGGAACAAGCTTTCCCAGCGGGGAATGTTGAGCATTTTGATGCTGTTGTTGAGCATCGGCGGCCTGGGCTTTGCCCTGCTGGGCCTGGCCAAATTGATCCTGGATATCTTCAACATGGGCTTGATAAACTCCCTGAACGGCATCAGCACGAAGGTGTTCGTTATTGCACTGTCGTACGCGGTCGGATGGGTGACGGCCATGCTGGCCATCCGTGTCTACGGGAATCTGTTTCTACCCCTGATCATCAACCTGCTGGCGTGGGGTTGTCTGATCGGCGTATGTGCCTTGTACGTGTTGATCCTGCAAAGGCTGTACGAGCAGGCCTACGACCTGCCGCATTACTGGGCGTATTTGACGATTGTAGCGGCCGCGCTCGCGGCGATGGTGGGCCTGCACCTGATTATCGAAGACCACGACCTGCGGCCCTTTGCGATTCCGATCATGATCATCAGCCTGATCCAGCTGGGATTGATCGTTTTTCGATACGTCTTCACGGTGGCAAATCCCACCTACCTGTGGAAGGACCTGTTGTTCTTCCTGTCGATGGCTGCGTTCGCCTTCCTGATGCTGGCCCACATCGGATTGCTCAAACCGCTGCGGCTCCGGCTGACGAACTATTTCGACCGGAACAGCCATGCCATCCGCACGGAACATTGAGAGAGGCGGTTTCGATAAAGAGACTTCCGAAGCAGTTGCTTCGGAAGTCTCTTTATTATGTTGCGGCAGGGATCTGGATGATGAACGTGCTGCCGGGCAGTTTCTCCTCGTCGTAGCCCGGGCTTTCGACCCAGATCTTGCCCTTGTGGGCTTTGACGATGCCGGCTGCGATGGCCAGACCCAGTCCGGGTCCGCCGCCCTTGAATTTGGTGCGCCCGGAAGAGTGCAGTTCCACCTTGCCGAGCTGGTAGAGCTTTTCAAAGACGATCGTGTGATTGGCCGGGTCGATGCCGATCCCGGTATCACGGACGCGGATCTCGCAAAAATCCCCGCGCCCCTCCACCGGGACGGTACAGGCGTTGATAAAGATCGACCCGCCATCGGGCGTGTATTTGATGGCGTTGAGCACGACGTTGTCAAGCGCCTTTTTGAGGAGTTCCGAATCGGCCAGGAGCGCGGGCGCGGAACTGATATCAGGATCAAGCTCCAACGTGATGTGCCGCGCTTCCAGATCCTCAGCATATTCCTTCTTGAGCAGGCGCAGGAGCGGGCCGAGATTCAGCGACTCGAGGCGGGGGGTCAGGATCTGATTTTCGAGCCGGGCCACATCCAGCATGCTGTTGACGATCTGGTGCAGGCGGTTCGTGCCCTGCACGACGCCGTCCATGGCCTGCATCAGGGCACTGTCCTTTTGCATGGCCGGCGTCGACTTGATCATGCCCATGTAGCCTTTGATCACGGTCAGCGGCGTGCGCAGCTCGTGGGCGGCCACCTGGATAAAGTCACTCTTGTTCTTGTCGAGTTTTTCCAGCGTTCGATAGGCGCTGTTCAGCTCGTCCACGCGTTGTTCGACCATGCGCTCCATCATCTGGTTGAAGCGGTTCAGATCATCGTACAGCCGCGCGTTCTCGAGGGCGATGGAGGCCTGGATGCCGAACGTGCTGGCCAGGATGACATCGTCCTGATTAAAGGCGGCCGGCGTGCCGCGGCTGAAGACGAGCATGCCCACGACCTTGTTCTTTGCGAAAAGTGGAATGCCCAGCCACGAACGGTCCTCCGGGACCCATTCCGGCTGTTTCCAGCTCTGCATGTTTTTGATATCGCCGATCACCAGCGGCTCGGCCTGGCGGGCGACGATGTGATACACGTTCGTGTCCCGAATGCTGTACGCCAGCTTGTCCATGGGCACGCCCTCCGGGAAACCGGCGTGCGCAAACAGGCGCGGGATGCCATTGACGTCCTCGAGGAACAGGGCGGAGCGCTCAATTGGCATGACCTGGAACAACTGCGCCACGATCTGCTGCGGCACCTCGGCGACCGTGCCCAGCGAGGAAAGCTGGCGGGCCGACTTGGTCAGCGCCTCCGCGGCCTGACGGCGGGTCTGTTCGCTGGAATAGAGCTTGGCATTTTCCGCCGCGGTCCGTTCGGCAAATTCCTTGGCGATGGCCAGCTCGGTGGCGCGCTCGCGCGCTTCATCGAGCAGACGTTCCACTTCCTTCTGGGCCTGTTCCCTCTGCTGTACGAGCATGATGCGCAGCAGAGCGCTGCTGACCAGGTTGCGAATGCGGACGTACACTTCCCAGTCACGCGGGCCCATCTCCACCCACATGAAGCCGAAGCGGTTGCGCGCCAGCGAGAGCGGCATCACGACCGCCGTGTAGCGATGATCGTCGGGCGTCTTGCCGCGCGGGATCAACTGCCCTGTCCCGATCGAGGTGCGCTTTTGCGGGATCTCGAATTTCGAACCTTCGTACTGGAAGAGCAGGTTATAGCTTTCGGGCGGCGGCGCGGTGATGGATTGCGGCGCCGTCATATCGCTGTAGAACATCACGTACCAGCGCTCGATACCCATGGCCGGAAAGTGCTCCAGGATGGCCGTGCCGATATCGTCCATGCGCATGACCGGCGCCATCGAGAAGCTGAAGGCCTGCAAAACGTTTTCCTGCTGTTCGAGCACCAGCCTGCGGTAGGCCTGCGTGCGCTGCGAAAGCTCACCGGCCAGCAGACGGGCCTGCTGGAACAAGTTCTCCGCCTGCAGCATCGTGGTATGGCTTGTGATCCCGCCCAGCGCGTAGCGGCGCATCATCGAGATGACATTGTGCCAGACCGAGGGCGTCAGAGCGTGCTTTTGCATCAATTCGATGATGCTGTTGATCGTCTTCAGGAAATCATCGCCGGAGGACTTGTTGTTCAGTGTCATCAGGAACACGTCCCAGGCGCGCCCGAACGAGTCCTTGAACTGCGGCATGGCTGTATCCTGTCCGGTGATGCCCGCCGCGTTCAACAAGGCCTGCAGCGCGGCCTCGCGTTTGTTCTCCAGCCGGCCGGTCTTGGCTACATCCCGCGGCGCAACGGCCGCCTGACGGACATTTTCGGGCAGACATCCGCACGACCAGCGGATGAGCAGCTGGGTCGGCGTGACCGTGACGCGCGGCACCGTGCCTTCGTCGATGCGTTTGAGCAGTGCTTCGAGGGCTCGTTTCCCGGCCGTATAAAATGACTGCCGTACGGTGGTCAGCGGGACGCCGGTAGCCTGGGCTTCGCGCACATCGTCGAAGCCGGTCACGGCCACATCGTCCGGGACGCGCAAGCCGCGCTGCTGCAGCACCTCCAGCGCGCCGAACGCCATGCTGTCGTTCGCGGCGACCAGAGCCTGAAAACGGACCTTGCGCTCGTCCAGCAGACTGCTGACTGCGGCCCGCCCGCTTTCTGGGGTGTAATCGCCATCGACAACGAGGTCCTTATCGAAGCGCAGACTGTGGGCCTTGAGTTCCTCCCTGTAGGCCTGAAAACGCTGCTCGGCATCGACCTGTCCCTGAATGCCGCGAATGAAGGCGATCCGTTTGTAGCCATGGTCCTCGATCAGGTGGCGCACGACGGACCGCATGCCTTCCAGGTTGTCGGGGATGAACATCGAAGCGCCGTCCATCTCCACGGATTGCGTGACCAGCGGGACGGAGCCATAAAAATCCGAGAATGCCTTGAGATCCTCCGGGGTGGCGCCATAGGCAACGTCGGCGGTCAGCAGCAGGCCGTCGAACTGCAGGGGCTTGGCCAGATCATACAGTCCATAGGAAGCTTTGGCACTGTCGGAGGTGGCGATCGGTTTGAGTATTCCCCCGATGAAATGAACGAGATTGACACCCTGCTCCTCAGCAGCGCTGTTGACCCCCGCGATAAACTCCGCGCCCCACGAGCGCCCTACCTGTGATGCAAAGACACCGATGGTTTTACGTTCGGCAGATGGCTGGATTGAAGACGGCATTCCGTGTGTCCTCTCGCATGAATGGCCGAATTATATCCTCGATTTTCGCCCTCCAAGCAAAACAAAAGAGTGACAAATTTGCACTGCTAGAGAGTCAGTTTCATCTGGTGCTGAGACAATTCCTCGCGCTCGAACCCCGCCCTTTCAAAGACCTTTGCCAGCTCTTCAGGGAATAATGCCGGGACGTGCCACGTTTTGCCGCCATGACTTGCGATAACGCTCCTGAGCAGGTCCGTGCCCAGCCCGTGACCGCGGGCCTGCGGCTCGACCAGCAGTGACCAGATGGCGATATGTTCCGCTTCGGGATTGGAGACCACGAGATAGGCCTGTCCTTTTTGATAGGCCCGCGCCGGCGGATTCATCTGGGCGATGCTCTCGCCGGATAACTGCCAGGGCAGGTCCGCCAGGCCGTACTGCGAGATCAGGACGCCGGCCGCACGCAGATCGATTTCGTGCAGCTCGCTCTTCCGATCTTCCGCTGCATCCCGACGGATCATCCCGATCAGGCGCCTGACCGTCTGGAAGCCGGATTTTTGATATAAGCGCAGGGCCGGCTCGTTCTGTTCGATCACTTCGAGGACCATCTCACGCTCGCCGCGCTGGCAGGCCTCGTTGATCAGCTCATCCATCAGCCAGTAACCCGCACCCTTGCCGCGCAGCTCCTTGAGAATGCCCATCGCGGCCAGCCGGCTGGACCAGCCGCGCCGGGCGATCAGCGCGATCCCGGCCGGCTGATGGTCGGCGAGCAGGATGCAGCTGGCCGTCAGATCGATGCCATCCTTGCGAAGCATGTTCAGAAACGT
>JBAVVF010000586.1:0-15996 GCA_049697155.1 Anaerolineales bacterium | reverse complement strand
TGGCTCGATAAGATGACGCTCGCCGAAGCAAAAGCCTATCTGGCGGAAGGCACGCATTTTGCCAAAGGCTCGATGGCACCCAAGATCCAGGCCGTCATCTGGTTCCTCGAGAACGGCGGCAAACAGGCTCTGGTCACCAACCCTGAAAACATCGGCCGGGCCTTGAAGGGTGAGACGGGTACGTGGATAGTTAAGTAGTTCGATAGTTTGATAGTTGTGTGGTTCATAGTTTAGGAATGGGGTAGTTGTCTCGCCAGGAGCGGGATGACTACCCTGTTACAATGATTGCGAGAATCATCGATCTGCCCATGCCTGCGAATCCCCGTGTCCTGTTAAGCATAGATTACGAACCTTGGTTTGCGCTCTTTCGATATTACGATAAGTTAAGCGACCGCGAACAGCGCCGTCAGCTGGACGAAGGTTTTACCGCGTATGCCATCGATCCCATCCTTGAACAGCTGGGGGATTCGAAAGCCAGTATCTACCTGGTGGGTGAGATTGCCGGCTGGTATCCCGACGTCCCGCAGAAGATCGTCGCGGCGGGACACGAGCTGGGTCTGCACTGTCACATCCACCGCCCGCTGATCGATGTCGGCGAGCTGGCCGAAGATCTGCGCGCCTCGGCCTCCTGGCGCAAACAATATCACGTGCGCGGCTATCGCGCCCCGATGGTCGGCATCAGCGAACAGGCCTATCCGCTGCTGAAGGAGGCGGGCTTTTCCTACAGTTCCTCGATCTATGCCCCGGCCGGAACGTTATTGCAGAAAAATGACGTTTGGGAGATCCCGGTCAGCACGTTCCGTCTGCGCGCGAACCATCAAGACTATGTTGCGCCGCGCGATTTTTCCTTCAAATTGCTCTTCAACGGAGAGTTCCCCTACGGATCGAGCTTCAGCGTCGGACTCCTGGGAAGGAATGTTCTCAAGTTCATCGAACATGAATTGAAGTGCGGACTCAGCCCCGTCATGATCCTGCATCCCTATGAGCTCGCAAAACCTGCCCGCTCGGCGCGCCTTACTCGTGACCTGTTCCTGCATCCATTATTTTTGCCTTTCCTCCGTAACAAGTCGTCGTTTCTCTCCGAGCTTCTGCGCAGCTTCCCCGTCTCTCCGCTGGGTACCTATCTCGATGAAAGCCTGAAGGTCATAAAGTCCTGATGACTTCAAACCTGTCGCCTCGGGTCCGGATACTTCGAGAAGACGAATCGCTCGTCCTCCCGGATTCGCTGGCGCGCGCAGCCGGATTTGTCGGGCTGGACCCCTGGCTGAGGTTTGTGCATGCGGTCTACGGTTTCCCTGTCTACCGGCTCGTTTCCCGGCAGGGCGATGATATTGACGGGTGGCTCGCGCTGGTCCGCGTGAAGCATCCGGTCTTTGGTGATTATCTCATCACGGCGCCGTTCGCCTCCTATGGCGGGTTTGCCTATCTATCGATGGCCGCGCGGGATGCCTTGCTGGAAAAGGCCCGGGCGCTGGCAAATGACCTCGGCGTGGACCATGTCAACGTCAGGTTTGAGGCGGGGACGGAGACTCCCCCCGACGGCTGGATCCAGCATCCCGTTTACGCCACCTATCTGATAGATTTGATCCCCCAGCCCCAGCGTCTGCTGAACACCTATGGCTCCGACCATCGCAACCACATTCGCAAGTCGCTGCGAAAAGGTTTCTCGATCCGGTTCGGTCACCTTGACTTGCTGGACGATGCCTACGAAGCCCTGGCGCGCAGCATGCATGAGCTTGGCTCGCCCTATCACAGTAAATCCTATTTGCATGCGCTGGCTGAAGCTTTGGGCGGGGCGCTGGAGTTCGCGGTGGTATATGGATCGAATGGTGAACTTGCTGGCGCTGGTGTTTTCATTTCAGAGGGCGAGCGCGTTACCAACTTGCATGCCAACATTCTGCGCCGGTTTCGCTCGGACTACGCCGGTGAATTTTTATACTGGTCTGCCATCGAACGTTATGCCCGCAAAGGATGCAGGCTGTTCGACCTCGGTCGCAGCCTGATCGGCTCGGGCAATGAAGTCTTCAAAATGAAATGGAGGCCGCGCAAGGACCTGCTGGCGTACTGGTATGCGCTGGCGCCCGGGCATGCCATCCCGGAGTTGAATCAGAAGAGTCCAAAGTTCCAGGCGGCCATCTGGCTCTGGAAACGTTTGCCGGCCTTTCTGGTGCGCCCCCTGGGGCCCTCTCTGATCAAGGGGTTGGCCTGAGATGGATTACGAACTGGTCCAGCTTTCCCGGCTCGATGCGGAGGCTCTGAAACGCCTGGCGATACTTCATCATTCGGTCATGAAGACATTGCTTTCCGATCTCGGCTTGCCCATCGTTTTGAGATATTATCAGGTGGCGCAGAGCGACCCGGATGTCATCGGGCTGTGTGCCGTGTCAGCGTCCGGCGAGGTACTGGGCTGGGCGATAGGTTCGCCGCATCCTGATATGATTAACGCACGCCTGCGAAGGCCGGTAGTGTGGTTTATCCTTCAGATGCTGCGGCTGGCATTTACCCGCCCGGGCGTGCTGTGGCAGTTGGTTACTTCTGTGTTTTCAGCTTCCGGGCAGAACGATTTGAAGGCTGGTGCGATCGAGCTGACATATATCGGGACGGCCGCCGATCAAAGGGGGCGAGGACTGGGCAGGGAATTGTTGAATGCGTTCATTGAGGCAGGTCGTTTGAAGGACTATCGTTCGGTAATCTTGAGTGTTGAAGTAGACAATGTGCCTGCCGCTGCAATGTATGAGAAGGCAGGCTTCCGGATCGTCAAAACCTTCCCGGAAGGTCGTTATCAGCGTCATCGCATGGAATTGATCCTGGCATGAAAGCAGCCCTGGAAAGACTCAAAACGACAATCATCTCCCCGCGCAGTGTGCCGGTCGTGCTGTTCATCGTCGCCGCGCTGACGTATGGCCTGTTCTTCTGGGAGCGCGGCTTCTACTGGGACGAAGCCCCCTGGACCTGGATCTATTACCGGCTGGGTCCCGCCGCGTTGACCAAAACCTTTTCCACCAGCCGGCCGTTCTGGGGGATGATCTACCAGGTCACCCTGCCGCTGCTGGGTCCCCATCCCTGGCGCTGGCAGTTCCTGATGGTCATCCTGCGCTGGCTGACGGCCGTGCTGGTCTGGCTGCTGCTGCGGCAGGTCTGGCCGAAGGATGAGCGCCCGGCCTTGTGGGGGAGTCTCCTGTTCCTGGTGTACCCCGGGCTGGGACAGAACTTCATCTCCCTGATGTACACGCACTTTTATATTGTCCTCAATTGCTTTTTGTTCTCCCTGTATCTTTCCATACTTGCGCTGCGCCGGCCGGAACGCCAGATTCCCCTGACGATCGCCGCGCTGATCTTTTCCGCCGTGCACCTGCTCACGATGGAATACTTTTATTTCATGGAATTTTTGAGGATCATTCTGTTCTGGATCGTTCTCGACGGGGAATGGAAACAAAAGGTACGCCGAACCATCGTTCTTTTCATCCCCTATTTCGCCGTGATGCTGGGCATCACGTTCTGGCGACTCTTCTTCTTCGAAAACCAGAATGCCAGCTACACATACGTGACGCTGGAACTTCTTCGCACTGATCTGCCCGCCGGGATCGCCATGCTTTGGATGAATGTTTACATGGCGTTCTGGGAGACTGTGCCTCACGCCTGGCTCTTCCCCTTCGAGTCGGGCAGTGTTGCCGAACTTGGTCTTCGTGTAAGCATATTGGCGGCGCTTCTGGTTCTGGCTTCAACAATCTTCATAGCCCTTTATTTACTCTTCTTTACCGGATCTGAACGAACGAGACCTCTTTGGGTCCGGCCCATGTTCCTGCTGGGTTTCAGCGCCTGGGTGTTCGCCGGCGGGTCGTTCTGGCTGGTCGATATCGAGCCGCAGCTGCATTTTTCGGCAGACCGCTTCACCATGCCGTTCATGCTCGGGGCGAGTCTGATCCTCGCGGCTTTGATCGGCCTGCTGGGCTCCCGACCAAAGCTGCAATATGGTTTGCTGGCATTGCTGGTCGCATTTTCGATGGGCAAACAGTTCGAGACCAACATTGCCTATGTCCGTGACTGGGATGTGCATCGCGATCTGTTCTGGCAGATGAGCTGGCGCATCCCCGCGCTCGAAAAGAACACCGCCATCATTTCCAATGATCTGCCGGTCACGTACTTCAGTGATAATTCGCTGTCGGGGCCGTTGAACTGGATCTATAGTCCGCCGGGAAAGATGAATCACATCCTGTACTTTATCTCGATCCGCCTCAACCGCGGCCTGCCGGACCTCGAGCCGGGTCTGGCCTTCGAGCAGAACTACCTGGCGACGACGTTTTACGGCAATACCTCCCAACTGGTCGTCATCGACTTCACTCCGCCCGGATGTGTGCGCGTGCTCGATCCGCAAATCGACTCTGTGAACCGGCTGCTCGTGCCCCTTCTGCGTGACGCGGCTCAATTGAGCAATACGACGATGATCCGCAGGGAAGAACCGGCGGCGCTGCCTGACTCTCTTTTTGCACCGGAGCCTGAACATGGCTGGTGTTATTACTTCGAGAAGGCTGACCTGGCCCGGCAGTTTGGGGAGTGGGAGCAAGTTGCGGACCTGGGTGACACAGCCTTCAAGTTGGATGACCATCCAAACGATCCGGTCGAGCGTTTCGTGTTTATCGAAGGTTATGCTCATGTGGGGGACTGGGAACGCGCGCTCAAATTATCCCGCGAGTCGTACCAGGTCTCGAAGGGCTACGTTGGACCGTTATTGTGCCGGTTGTGGGAACGTATCGAAACGGAAACAACTGGCGGCGAGGAGCGAAGCGCAGCCTTGTCGGAAGTCGAGAATATGTTCGCATGTAATCCATGAGAAATGTACTTGCCTTTGTTCGATAATTTGTCCTACAATATTCATGTGAAAATAATCTGGGCACGTATAATTGTGTAGACAATAAACCCGGCTGTGCTCATTGAAAGGAGGCGCACCGAAATACAATCAGAATACGTTCGTTGTCGGTTTCACACTACAACTTTTTTCAAGGAGAAGAAGACAATGCGTAAGTTCCTGTTTTTGGCGATGATCGTAACACTCGTACTTGCCGCGTGCGGCACACCTGCCACAGAAGCGCCGGCTCCCGCACCCACGGAAGCTCCAGACGTGACAGAAGCACCGGTTACGGAAGCACCCGCTACGGAAGCAGTGGCCACGGAGGCTCCCGCCGCAGAAGGTTTCCAAATCCCTGAGGTTGAAGAAGGAAAATTCAATGTCGGCATGGTTTTGATCGGACCGCATGATGATGGCGGCTGGTCACAGGCCCATTACGAAGGCCTTCTGTACATCGAAGAGAATGTGCCCAATGTCCATGTGGCGTACATCGAGAACGTGCCGGAAGGCGCCGACTCCGAGCAGGTTTTCCGCTCGCTGGCCCGCAAGGGCTTTGACCTGATCTTCGGAACCTCCTTCGGCTTTGGTGACCCGATGGAAGTGGTCGCGGAGGAATTCCCCGACAGCATGTTCATCCACCTGACCGGCATCAAGTCCAACGAGACGAACTTTGGCAACCTGATGGGCGCGATGGAAAACATGAAGTATCTGGCCGGCATGCTGGCCGGTGCGCGCGCCAAGATGGATGGCAACCCGAAACTTGGTTACATGGCGACGTTCCCGATCCCGGAAGAGATCCGTCTGGGCAACGCCATTGCCCTGGGCATGCGGAAGACCTGCCCGGAGTGCACGATGGATGTCCGCTGGCTCAACACCTGGCACGATCCTGTCGTTGAAAAGGAAGCCGCGGCTTCCCTGTTTGATGCGGGTGCGCAGGTTGTGTTCACCGGCGCGGATACTCCCGCCGTTGCGGATGTGGCACAGGAAAAAGGCAAGTGGGGCGTGACGTATGACTGGTACGGCTCCTGCAAGGTCGAGCGCTGTCTTACGGCCCCGTACTGGGTCTGGGGTCCCATCTACGCCAAGATCACCGAAGAAACGATCGCCGGCACCTACAAGCCCGGCTGGGACTACTTCGATGCGGAAACCGGCGCCCTGGGCCTGTTTGGCTTCATGGAAGGCCAGGAGTTGACCCCGGGTGTTGCAGAACTTGATCCCGCGGTTGTCCAGGAAGTTCGTGATATCCTGGCGCAGATGCTGGCTGGCGAGTTCACCCGCTTTGACGTCTTCACCGGACCCATCAATGACAACAAAGGTAACGTGGTCCTGCCCGAGGGACAGAGCCTCCAGCAGGTCGATCTCGATGCCTTCCCGGAATATGGTCTACCGTGCAGCGTCGATGTTTGTATGAAGTGGTGGGCCGAAGGCGTCACCGCTGAATTGCCTGAGTAAATCCGATTAACGAATGGGGCAGGGCTGTGTGGTTCTGCCCCATTTTTATAAGATAAGCTGATGTCGTTGCGAGCCTGCGGGAAGCAATCTCATAATTGAAAGTGGGCGGTTGCTTCGGGAAGAGCACCCTCGCAACGACATCTTCGAGCAGGAGGTTTACAGTGACGGAAGCAACATCCTCCAATCTGATTGTGGAAATGCAGGGCATTGTCAAGCGTTTTCCCGGCGTGCTTGCCAATGACCATGTGGATTTTGAGCTGCGCCCGGGAGAGATCCATGCTTTGCTGGGGGAAAACGGAGCCGGCAAAAGTACGCTGATGAATGTGCTGGCTGGCCTGTACAAGCAGGATGCAGGCATTATTAAAGTCAAGGGTACCCCGGTGGAGTTTGCCTCTCCGCGGGATGCCATCCAGGCCGGGATTGGCATGGTGCACCAGCATTTCATGCTGGTCCCATCGCAGACCGTCACCGAGAACATTCTGCTCGGACTGGCTGAGCCGCGCTTTTTGATGCGGCTGAACGAATACGACGCGAAGATTGCGCAGCTGGGGGAGCGCTTTGGAATGAAGGTCGATCCGCGCGCCAAGATCTGGCAGCTCTCGGTCGGCGAGCAGCAGCGCGTCGAATTGTTGAAGATGCTCTACCGCGGCGCGAACGTGCTGATCATGGACGAGCCGACGGCCGTCCTGGCGCCGACGGAAATCGACGGATTATTCCAGACGCTGCGGGCGATGATCGCCCAGGGCAAGTCTGTTATTTTTATCAGTCACAAGTTACATGAAGTGACCGCCATCGCAGACCGTGTCACGGTGCTGCGGCGCGGCAAGGTCACAGCTGCCGGTGTAACCACCAAAGGTGTGACCCGCCAGGAACTGGCGCGCTTAATGGTGGGCCGCGAAGTGATCTTCTCCATTGATAAGAAACCGAAGCAGCCTGGCGAGATCATCCTCGAGGTAAAAGATATCCATGCCGAGAACGATAAAGGGCTGCCGGCTTTGCGCGGCGTTTCACTTAATGTCTGTGCCGGCGAGATCGTCGGTCTGGCAGGGGTGGCCGGCAATGGGCAAAACGAGCTGTCACAGGCCATCACAGGTTTACGCAAATGTAAACAGGGTGAGGTGTCCTTGAACGGAGAGAAGGTCAGCAACCGCGACATCCTGTATGGCATTCAACATGGGATGTCGTATGTGCCCGAGGATCGCACGCACGTCGGCTCGGCGCCGAATTTGAGCGTGACCGACAATGTCATTATGAAGAAGTATCGCAAGCCGCCGATCTCAAGAGGCAGCCTGCTGGATATGAACGCCGCAACGAACTTTGCCAGGGAACTCAAGCAGGCCTATGACATCATCGTGCCCACCGTGAATACACCTGTACGGCTTTTATCGGGCGGCAACCTGCAGCGCGTGATCCTGGCGCGCGAGATCTCCGGGCAGCCCAACTTCATGGTCGCGGTCCAACCGACCCGCGGCCTGGACGTCGGCGCGATCGAGGGGGTCCACCGCCTTTTGCTGACCCAGCGCGACGCCGACGCGGCCGTCCTGCTCATCTCGGAGGAGCTGGAGGAGCTGCTTTCGCTCAGCGACCGTGTCTATGTAATCTATGAGGGGAAGATCATGGGTGAGGTGAAAGTCGGTTCAGGGGAACCGGACCCAAGCCTGATCGAAACGATCGGTTTGATGATGACCGGCACACCGCTGGAGCAAATCCAAAAAGAGGGAGTCGCGGCACATGGCTGAATCCACTTTGTCCAAACGACCTGCATCCCGTTGGCGCATTAAGATCGAGCCGCGGCTCGACGAGCCGCCCGGGTGGTATCCCGCGGCAGTTTCCCTGGGAGCCATCATCCTGGCGCTGATCCTGGGTGGGATTGTGATCGCGTTCGCGGGAGGCAATCCGTTCGCATCGTATGCTCACATTGCGAAGGCCTCCTTCGGTGATACCGGAGTCCTGTCCGACACCATCGTCAAAGCCACGCCGATCATCCTGACCGCCCTGGCCTGCTCGGTCGCGTTCCGGATGAAGTTGTGGAACATCGGCGCCGAGGGACAGTTCATCATGGGCGCCTGGGGCGCGAGTGCAATCGTGCTTGCACCCGTGGTTCCGGCTGACTCGTCGCGCTGGCTGTTCCTGCCCGTCATGGCCGCTGCCGGGATGGCCATGGGCGCGATCTGGGGATCCATTCCAGGTTATTTGAAAGCCAAGTTCAACGTGAACGAAATCATCAGCACCCTGATGATGAACTACATCGCGATCTCGTGGGTGAACTTCTGGGTATTTGCCGTCTGGACGGAGGGCGGATTCCAGATGAGCCCGAAGTTCCCGCAGGCTGCCTGGCTGCCGCGCTTGTCTGAATACGCCAAGAGTATTCCCGCCTTTCGCGGGCTCACGACCCACGCCGGTTTGCTGCTTGGTATTGCGGCAGCCATCGTTTTATGGTTCATCGTGTATCGCAGCCGCTGGGGTTATGAGATTCGCCTGATCGGTGACAACCCGCGCGCCGCGAAGTATGCCGGCATTAATATCACGCGCAATACCATCTGGGTGATGATGCTCTCGGGCGCGCTGGCCGGCCTGGGCGGGATGAGCGAAGTGTCCGGCGTTGTGCATCGCCTGCAGACCGCGCCCCTGGCCGCGGGGTATGGCTTCACGGGCATCATCGTTGCCTGGCTGGCCAAGTTGAATCCGCTGGTGATCATCCTGGTCTCGATTTTGTTCGGGGCGCTGATCCTGGCGGGACGCGAGATCCAGCCGTCGGGCGTTCCGAAGATGATCCAGGGCATCATCCTGGTTTGTCTGATTGCAAGTGACTTCCTCCTGCGTTACCGAATCCGGATCGTGAGAGGCGAAGAGGCATAAACGTTTACCACGGAGCCCACAGAGATCACAGAGAAATCTTTAAATTAACTCCGTGAACTCAGTGTTCTCTGTGGTGAAGAGAATCATCGAGGAATCAATTCATGGATCCCATTATCATTCTTCAGGCAGGCGTTGCAAGCGGGACGGTTCTATTGTTTGCCGCGCTGGGGGAAGTGCTGGCGGAACGTTCGGGCGTTCTCAACCTGGGCGTGGAAGGCATGATGCTGATCGGCGCCATGTCCGCTTTCAGCACGACGATCGCCACGGGCAACCCCTGGATCGGTGTGCTGGTGGCGATGCTCGTCGCAGGTCTGCTCAGCCAGGTGCACGCCTTCATCGTCATCACCCTGCAGGCCGACCAGGTTGTCAGCGGGCTGGCGCTGACTCTGCTCGGCGCGGGCATCAGCCTTGTGCTGGGGGAAGGTTTGAGCAAGGCCGGCACGGTTGCGCTGCTGCCGAATTTTTCCGTTCCGCTGCTTTCGCAGATCCCAATTTTGGGCCCCATCTTTTTTACGAAACAAAGCGTGCTGGTATACATCGGTTATCTGCTGACACCTCTGGCCTGGTATTACATCAATCGCACACGTCCCGGGCTGCACCTGCGGGCAGTGGGTGAGTATCCTGCGGCTGCGGATGCGCTCGGCATCAATGTTTACCGCATGCGATATTTGTATGTCTTCCTCGGCGGGATGCTGGCCGGCCTGGGCGGCGCGACCATCAGCCTGGCGGTGTCACCCGGCTGGTTCAGCGAGCTGACCACCGGCGGGCAGGGCTGGATCGCGGTCGGCCTGGTGATCTTTGCCCAATGGGACCCCTTCCGGGCCGCGGTCGGGTCGTACGCGTTCGGCGCGCTGAGACGTCTGATCCTTGACATTCAGGGTCCGACCGTATTGTTCGGCATGCGGAACGCCTTCTATTACAACCCGTATCTCGGCTTTTTCCTGCAGATGCTTCCGTACGCGTTCACGGTCATTGTGCTGGTAATCGGTTCGCGCGAAGCCATCCGCAAGCGCCTGGGCGCGCCGGCTGCATTGGGAAATCCTTACATCCGGGGCGAACGCGGCCAATAATCGGGTACACTTCGTCAGATCGTCGAGGATTCGAAGGAATTCCGGATAATTATCCTATTATTTATGTTACAAAATGTCTGACAACTTTGCCGGACCTCCGGTATACTGACCGGAGCAGGAGCGACCGAACTAGCCATGAGAAGAGTACTTCAACGCGAATGGGTCTCTCGACTACTTGATGGGCTGATGCCTGTCTTTGCCACTCTGGCGGCGCTGGTTATTGGCGCGGTCATGCTGCTCTTTCTCAACGTCAATCCCCTCACGGCATACAAAGCTCTGTGGGACGGGGCCTTCGGCAGCTCGAATGCCTTTGCAGAGACCCTGGTCAAGGCCACGCCTTTACTCCTGGTGGGGCTGGGGATTTGTATCTCGTTCCGTGGGGATGTGATCAACATTGGCGGCGAAGGTCAGATGATCATCGGGGCGATCCTGGCAACCTGGGTAGGCCTGACCTTTACGGGTCTGCCGGGCTGGCTGATGATCACATTGGCCATGCTGGCCGGATTTTTAGGGGGAGCGGTCTGGGGTGGAATTCCGGGTCTTCTTAAAGCTTATTTCAGTGTCAACGAAATCCTAAGTACCGTCATGATGAATGCCATCGCGGTCCAGTTGATGAACTTCCTGCTGCGCGGTCCGATGATCGATCCCTCGCAGGCGGAACTGGCCTCGAAGATCCCTCAAACGGCCCGCTTACCGGAACTCCTCCACCTGCCGCGTTTGGCGCCGACCCGTCTGCATATGGGCGCGTTGATCGCGGTGGTACTGGCGATCCTGGTTTACATCCTGTTGTGGCGTACGACGCTTGGTTATCGCATCCGCGCTGTGGGGCAGAACCCGCATGCCTCGCGTTACGCCGGGATCAAGGTCCAGCGCTACGTTGTCCTGGCTCTGCTGTTCAGCGGCGCATTTGCAGGTCTTGCGGGAGCAACGCAGGTCTTTGGCGTGAACTATCGCATGATCACGGATGGTTCCGCCTCGGGCTTCACGGGCAGCGCCGGCTTCAACGGCATTGTGGCCGCTTTGTTCGGTCAGCTGCATCCACTCTGGACCATCCCGGCTTCGATCCTGTTCGGCGCGCTTCTGGTGGGAGCCAACAGCATGCAGCGCATGGTGCAGGTTCCCTCCGCGTTCGTCACCGCGCTCAACGGTCTCGTGGTGGTCTTTGTCGTCAGCAGTGAGATCCTGAGACGGAGACGGCAAAGACGCAGGCTGGCTCTGCTTGGGCACGATGAGGAACCTCCGCCCCCGGCTGACAGGGAGAAACTGGCGCAAGGGGAGACGGCCATATGATCTCTGATCTCTTCGCTCTCAATGTCCTGATCGGCATCCTGGCCTCGGGAATCCGCCTGGCGACCCCGTACCTGTATGCGTCCATCGGCGAGACCTTTGGTCAGCGGAGCGGTGTGCTCAACCTCGGCGTCGAAGGTCAAATGCTGATCGGCGCCTTTGCTGCCTTTTATGTGGCGCTCTCCACCGGGAATCTCTGGCTGGGCTTGTTGACCGCCATGATCGTCGGCGCGCTGATGGGATTGGCCATGGCCTATGTGACCGTCAATCTGAGCGCCGAACAGGGCATCAGCGGGATTGGCTTTTTCCTCTTCGGGCTGGGAATGAGCGAGCTGCTTTTCCAGAAATTGATGGGGACCGTGGAAACGGTCAAAGGTTTTCCGAAAATTTACATCCCCGGCCTGAGTGACATTCCGGGAATTGGAGAGATTTTCTTCAGCCATAATCTGCTGGTCTATGGGGCCTACCTGCTGGTGCCGGTCGCCTGGTTTGTCTTGAACAAGACCACGCTCGGACTGAAGATCCGCTCGGTGGGCGAAAACCCTGACGCAGCCGATTCACTCGGCGTCAGTGTGGCGCGCATCCGATACTTTACGCTCATCCTGGGAGGTACGCTTTCCGGGATCGCCGGGGCTTCCCTTTCGATTGCACTGCTGAATGTTTTTCAGCAGAACCTGACCAGCGGGCTGGGTTTTATCGCGGTCGCCCTCGTGTACTTTGGGGCCTGGCGTCCGGTCGGCGTTCTGGGCGGCGCGCTGCTGTTCAGCATGATCAATTCACTGCAATTATGGATCCAGGTGCTGGGCATTCCCATCCCCTCTGATATCGCGGTGATGATGCCCTATGTTTTGACAATTCTGGTCCTGGTCGCTACCGTTTCAAGGGTCCGCGCTCCGGCCGCATTGACCAAACCCTTCGAACGGGAGAGTTGATTTTCTGACAGGAGGTGCCCGGTCATCAGTCTGTTCTGTTTTCAGGATCGAATCCGATCGTCCATTGAAAGTTCCATGTTCATCCAAGGAGAAGAAAGAAATGAAAAAGTCCCTCTGGTTTTTGACGCTGATCCTCATCTTGAGTATCGTATTGAGTGCCTGCGGCGCCCTGGCCGGCAGCCAGACCTCCGAGAAGTTTCGAGTGGCCGTTGTGATGCCAAGTGCCAAGAATGACCTGGCCTTCAGCCAGAGCATGATCGATGCCCTGACCCGCATTCAGGAAGAGATGGGCCCCGACAAGTTCGAGTTCGTCTTTTCCGAGAATATGTTCGTGGTCGATGACGCTGCGGCCGCCGTCCGTGATTATGCTTCGCAAGGCTATAACCTGATCATTGCCCACGGATCGCAGTATGGCTCCTCCCTGCAGGAAATCGCACCGGACTTCCCCAAGACCAGTTTTGCCTGGGGCACAACAGCTGATACTTTTGGCATGCGGAATGTCTTCGCGTATGAAGCTGCCTCGCAGGAAGGTGGCTATGTGAACGGCGTGCTGGCAGCCACTCTTTCCCAGAGCAGCGTGATCGGCATCGTGGGTCCCATCGAGACCGGTGATGCAAAACTCTATGTGGATGGTTTCAAGGCCGGCGTTCTGGCGACCAAACCCGATGCCAAGGTGAACGTGAACTACATCGGCTCCTTCTCGGATGTGGCCCTGGCCTCCGAAGCCGCGACGACCCACATCTCCGCCGGAGCGGATGTCCTGACTGGCACCGCGTAGATGGTTGTCGGTGCAATCGGCAAGGCTGAAGAGAGCAATGTGTTGTGGTTCGGCACGCAGTCGAATCAGACCTCGCTGGCTCCCTCCATCGTGGTGGCCAGCCAGGTCTATCACTGGGAAGGGATCGTCAAGGAAATGATCGCCAGCATCCAGGATGGTGTCCTGGGTGGAACGACCTTCACAGCCAACCTCGCCAACGGCGGCGAGGTGATCGAGTTCAACCCGGACTATGCCCTGCCGGCGGAAGCCAAGACTCTGGCTGACACAACAATCGCAGGTATCAAAGACGGAAGCATTACCATTGCGCTCCCGTAGTTAATAGTTGGTTCAGACCTGACAGGTCTTAAAGACCTGTCAGGTCCAGGATTAGAAGATGATCGATCGAAAGACACTCCCCGCCAGCCAGATCCGGATCGAAAGCCTGGAAATGCGCGGCATTTCCAAGAGGTTTCCCGGCGTGCTTGCCAACGATCACGTGGACTTTGACGTGAAGTCTGGTGAAGTCCACGCGCTCCTGGGTGAAAACGGCGCCGGCAAAAGCACTCTGATGAAGATCCTGTACGGCCTCTATCATCCGGACAACGGGGAAGTTCTCCTGAACGGCAAGCCGGTCACGATTGCTTCGCCCAACGATGCGATCAACCTGGGCATCGGCATGATCCATCAGCACTTCATGCTGGTGCAGACCCTGACCGTTGCCGAAAACGTGGCCCTGGGATTGCCCTCCGGTCGCGGTCCTCTGACGGACCTCGACCGGGTTTCGAAACGAATCCTGGAATTGGCCAAAATCTACGGCCTGAAGATCGACCCAAACGCTTACATCTGGCAGCTCTCCGTTGGCCAGCAGCAGCGTGTTGAAATTATCAAAGCTCTTTATCGCGGTGCAGATCTGCTCATTCTGGATGAGCCCACCGCAGTCCTCACACCGCAGGAGGTGGATGAACTTTTCGTCATCATGCGGCAAATGGTCAGGGAAGGACATGCCCTGATCTTCATCTCGCACAAGCTGCATGAAGTGGTGGCGATCAGCAGCCGCGTCACGGTCCTGCGCGACGGACACAAGATCGGCACGCGTCCCACCTCCGAGGTGACCAAGGAAATCCTGGCCAGCTGGATGGTCGGGCGCGAAATCGGTTTTACGCCCGATCGAGGCAAGGTCCAGCCTGGCGAATGCCGCCTGCAGCTCGATGACGTTTCGTGCGGAAGCGACCGCGGCACGCCCGGCCTGCGTGGTGTCAGCCTGCAGATATGTGCCGGTCAGATTCTCGGGATCGCGGGCGTGTCCGGAAACGGCCAGCGTGAGTTGGCCGAAACAATCACCGGTCTGCGCAGGATCACAGGCGGGCGCGTCCTGCTCGAAGGGCAGGATGTGACCGGCTTCGCGCCCGGCGACCTGACCGACCGCATGCTTTCCTATATTCCGGAGGAACGCATGCGCGACGGGATGATCAGGAACTTCACTATTGCGGAAAACCTGATCCTGCGCGAACATCACAAGCGGCCATATTCCCGTTCCGGCTTTCTGAGCCTGCGGGATATTTCCAGTCATGCCAGTGAGCTGATCGCGAAGTTTCAGGTCAAGACGCCTTCCCAGGATACCCTGGCCAAGAACCTCTCCGGCGGCAACATTCAGAAGATGGTCCTGGCGCGCGAGATCTCGCGCAGCCCGCGCGTGATCATCGCGGCCCAGCCCACACGGGGTCTGGATATCGGTGCCACGGAATACGTCCGCGAACAGCTGCTCGAACAGCGCCGAATGGGTGTGGCGATCCTGCTGATCTCCGAGGATCTCGATGAGATCCTGGCGCTCTCCGACCAGATCGCCGTGATCTATGAAGGCCGGATCATGGAGACCCTGCCGCGCGAATATGCCACTGCCGAAAGACTCGGCTTGCTGATGGCAGGCGTCCGTCCCACGGAAGGAATTTTTGGCGTAACTTTATAAACGGAAAAGAAGTACAATACACATCCATCGGTTCGGTGGTCGCAGGATGTTCGTGACATCCGCGGCGTTGGGCAAGACCCCATCGAAAAGTGCCGCCGCCTAGGTAAGAAAGAGGTAGCCACCAATGAACCTTTGGCACGAATTTCTTCGTCCCACCAATCTATCACAAGCTTTAAAAGCCTTTGCGGAGGCACCCGGCCCGGTCCTGCCCGTCGCGGGCGGCACGGACCTGTTACTCGACCTCGAACAAGGCCGGCATTCTCCCGTCCATACCCTGCTGGATGTGACTTCGATCGCGGAAATGAACGCCCTCGAAGTGAGAGGGGAGGAGCTCTTCATCGGCGCGGCCATCCCGGTCAACCGGATCGTTCTCGACCCTTTGGCGGGCGCGCATGCCCGCGCCCTGACCGAAGCCTGCAACCTGATCGCGGGCCCGCAGGTGCGCAACGTCGCGACCCTGGGCGGCAACGTCGCCCACGCCCTCCCTGCCGCCGACGGGACCATTGCCCTGCTGGCCCTGAATGCTCGGGCGGAAATTGCCAGCTTATCCGGCACACGCTGTGTGCCTTTCAAGGAACTATTCCTCGGCCCCGGCAAATCCGCCCTCAAACATGGCCAGGAGCTGCTCGTCGGTTTTTACCTCCCGCTCTCCCAAAAGGGACAGGCATCCTGCTTCAAACGCATCATGCGCCCGCAGGGTGTGGCACTGCCTATCATCAATCTCGCCATCTGGCTCGAGCGTGCCGGCGATATCATCCGCCGGATCAGGATTGCCGTCGGTCCCGGCGGGCCCACGCCCTGGACCGGCACGGAAGCAGAGAAAGCCT